>NZ_JBBEGC010000132.1:0-19590 GCF_037401995.1 Saccharothrix sp. CCNWYY140 | reverse complement strand
CGAGGCCCTTCCCGTGGGCGCTAGCCGCTTCGGCTCGCGCCTTCGGCGCGTTGCATCCCGTGTTTGGGCGAAGAGCGTCCTGTTTCGGGTGGGTCGCTTTTGGTGAAAAGCGGTGCGGCCGGTCAGTGGGTGGTGACGTGGGCTTGCGGCTGGCTGGCGGAGGGTTTGGTGGAGGAATGGGAAGGGGTCCCGCGGGAGAGACGTCCGCGGGACCCCTTGGTCAGTGCGTGTTCAGTGCGTGGATCCGTGTTGCGAGTGTTGCGTGTGTTGCCTGTTGGGCGTTGGGGGCCGCGTCAGCGGAGGCCGTTGCCCATTGCCGTGATCAGTTCGCCGTTGGTCGTGTCGCCCGACAGTTCCCAGAAGAAGGCGCCGCCCAGCCCCTGTTGCTTGGTCCACGTCATCTTGCCGCCGATCGTGGACGGGGTGTCGTAGCTCCACCACTGGTTGCCGCAGTGCGCGTACGCCGTGCCGGCGACCGTTCCGTTGGCCGGGCACTTGGTCTTGAGGATCTTGTAGTCCTCGATGCCCTTTTCGTACGTGCCGGGGGCGGCGTCGGTGGCGGTGCCGCCGGGGGCTGACTGGGTGACGCCGGTCCAGCCTCGGCCGTAGAAGCCGATGCCGAGGAGCAGCTTGCTCGCCGGGACGCCCTTCGACTTCAGCTTCGCGATGGCTTCCGCGGAGTTGTAGCCCTGTTGCGGGATGCCCGCGTAGGACGTCAGCGGCGAGTGCGGGGCCGTCGGGCCCTGCGCTGCCCAGGCGCCGAAGAAGTCGTAGGTCATGACGTTGTACCAGTCGACGTACTGGGCCGCGCCGCCGTAGTTGGCCGCGTCGAGCTTGCCGCCCGTGGAGGCGTCGGCCGGGATGGCGGCGGTGACCAGGTTGCCCGTGCCGAAGCGCGAGCGGAGGGCCTGCATGAGGTTCTTGTAGGCCTCCGGGCCCGAGGTGTCGCAGCTCAGGCCGCAGGCGTTCGGGTACTCCCAGTCGATGTCGATGCCGTCGAACACGTCCGCCCAGCGGGGGTCCTCGACCAGCTTGTAGCAGGACTCGGCGAACGCGGCCGGGTTCTGGGACGCCGCGCCGAAGCCGCCGGACCAGGTCCAGCCGCCGAAGGACCACAGCACCTTGATGTGCGGGTACATCTTCTTCAGCTTGCGCAGCTGGTTGAAGTTGCCGCGCAGGGCGCCGGCGTCCCACGAGTCCGAGGTGCCGTCGACGGACGTGTCGGCGCCGTAGAACTTGTCGTAGTCGGCGTAGGTGTCGTCGTTCGCGGTGCACTTGCCGCCGGTGACGTTGCCGAACGCGTAGTTGATGTGCGTCAGCTTCGCGGCCGAGCCGGAGGTGTGGATGTTCTTGACGTGGTAGTTGCGGCCGTAGACGCCCCACTGGGTGAAGTAGCCCAGGTTCTTGTAGCCGGTGGGCGGGTTCGTGGTCGTCGTGGTCGTCGTGGTGGTCGGCGACGTCGTGGTGGTGCTCGTGGTGGTCGTCGTCGTTGTGGTCGTGGTGGTGGTGGTCGTGGTGCCGCCACCCGCGTCACAGGACGCGCCGTTGAGCTTGCAGTTCTGCGGGCCGGAGTACGCGCCGGAGTAGGTGATGTTGAAGCCGAAGCTCGCCGACGCGCCGACGCCGAGCGCGCCGTTCCAGGTCGGCTTCACGGTCACGTGCTGGCCGCTGGCCGTGTAGCTGCCGTCCCACAGGGAGCCGACCCGGTGGCCGGACGGCAGGTCGAATTCGACGGTCCACGTCGAGATTGCCGCGGAGCTGTTGTTGGTGATCGTGTACTTGCCCTCGTAACCGGTGCCCCAGTCGGAGCCCTTGGTGAAGGTGGCCGAGAGGCCGCCCGCGCCGCTCGCCGCCGGCACCAGGACCAGGCCGAGCACCGTCGTGGCCACCGCCGCGACCAACGCTGTGAGATGCCATCGGGTCTTGGACATCGTGCTCCTCGTCAGGGAAAGGAGTGCAGGGTTGTGAAGAACATGTGGTTCAGACCACTTGACGGTCAAGGTCTAGACCACTTGTGTCACTCGAACGGACTAGTGGATCGAGCCGTGGAAGCGCTTCCACGAACCGACGACCACTAAGGGTGGCTACGACTGAAGTAGCGGTCGGGTTCAGTCCTCGGTAGGTCGTGGACGGGGGCGCGGTCCGACCAGACTCGGGACCGCGGGCCGTCAGGGGGACGGCCGACTAGGAGGGGTCGATGCGCAAGAGGGGAATCGCCCTGGCCGCCGTCGTGGGACTGGCGGCGCTGGGGTTGGGCGGGACGGCGGTCGCCGAGCCCGTCGAGGCCGGCGGTCGGATCGACCGGGCGGTCGTCCAGGCGGCGTTGGACAAGCTGACCACCGAGGGCGGCGCGGCCGGGGCGCAGGTCCGGATCACCGACGGGCGGCAGCAGTTCACCGCCCGCAGCGGGGTCGCGGAGGTCGGCAAGCAGCAGCCGGTGCCGCTCGACGGCCGGTTCCGGGTCGGCAGCATCACCAAGACGTTCGTCTCGACCGTGGTGCTGCAACTGGTCGGCGAGGGCAAGGTCGGGCTGGACGAGCCGGTGGGCACGTACCTGCCGGGCCTGGTCCCGGACGGCATCACCGTGCGGCACGTCCTCCAGCACACCAGCGGCCTGTTCAACTACACGCAGGCCCTGCCGCTGGACCCGGCCGGGTTCGAGACCATCCGGTACAAGCACTGGACTCCGGAGGAGCTGCTGGCCCTCTCCACCGCCAAGCCGCTGGACTTCCCGCCCGGCACGTCCTGGAACTACTCCAACACCAACTACGTCGTCGCCGGCCTGCTGGTGGAGAAGGTGACCGGCCGGCCCTACGAGCAGGCGATCGAGAAGCGCATCCTGCGCCCGCTCGGCCTGCGCTCGACGACCGTGCCGGGTGACCGGGTCGGCATCCCCGGCCCGCACGCGCACGGGTACTACCAGGTCGACGGCAAGACCGTGGACGTCACGCGCCTCAACCCGTCCGTCGCGTGGGCGGCCGGCGAGATGATCTCCACCACCGCCGACCTCGACCGGTTCGTCGACGCCCTGCTCGACGGCCGCCTCCTGGCCCCGGCGCAGCAGGCGGAGCTGACCAAGGCGCTGCCGTTCACGCACGGCTACGGGCTGGGCTTCGAGGCGACCGAACTGCCGTGCGGCGTGACCGTGTACGGCCACGGCGGTGGCATCCCGGGCTACAGCAGCTTCCTGGGCAGCACCGGCGACACGAAGACCCGCCTGGTCGGCTCCTTCACGTCGGCGCCCGCCGGCGGCAACGGGGCCGGTGTGAACGAACTGCTCACCGAGGTGTTCTGCTGATCAGGACGTCCTGAACCCGGTCGTCGCCCCCGGTCCCGCACCGGGGGCGACGACGTTGACGCAGACTGTCCCCTATGGACCAGAAGTCGACCCTGCGCCGTTACCTGCAATCCGCGCGCGACGCGATCGTGTGGAAGCTGGACGGCATCTCCGAGTACGACGCCCGCCGCCCGGTCACCCCGACCGGCACGAACCTGCTCGGCCTGGTGAAACACCTGTCGGGGGTGGAGATCGGCTACTTCGGCGAGTGCTTCGACCGGCCGTTCCCCGAGCCCCTCCCGTGGCTGGCGGACGACGCCGAACCGAACTCGGACATGTGGGCGACCGCGGACGAGTCCCGCGAGGACATCCTCGCCCTGTACCGCCGCGTGTGGGCGCACTCGGACACCACCATCGAGACCCTGGACCTGGACGCGCTCGGCCACGTGCCGTGGTGGCCGGAGGACCGCTCGCGGGTCCCCCTCCACTTCGTGCTGGTCCACGTGATCGCCGAGACCAACCGCCACGCCGGCCACGCGGACATCGTGCGCGAGACCGTCGACGGCGCGGCGGGCCTGCGCGAAGGCGTCTCGAACCTGCCCGACGGCGACCCGGCGTGGTGGGACTCCTACCGGGCCAAGCTGGAGAGCGCGGCCCGGGAAGCATCGGCGTGACCTTGCGCTATCGCCCCATCCGGCCCACCGACGACCTGACCCTGGACGACTCCTTCACCACCGCCACGGTCTTCGCGGTCGACCAGGACCCGCTCGGCTTCGCGCTGCGCGAAGTCCCGGTCGACCCGCCGCTGCGCAAGGTGTTCCCGCCGGATGACGACGACCTGCCGGAGGAGGGTTTCGTGGCCGAGGACGGCACGATCCGCGCCTTCCTGACCCTGGCACTCGAATCCTGGAACCACCGCCTGGTCATCCGCCGGGTCGCGGTCGCCCCGACCCACCGCGGCCAGGGCATCGGGACCCGACTCATGGACCTCGCCCTGGACCACGGCCGCCGGCGGGACGCCCGGACCGCCTGGCTGGAGACCTCCAGCGTCAACGTCCCCGCCGTGCGCGCGTACCGGAAGATGGGCTTCCGCCTGTGCGGCCTGGACACGACCCTCTACACCGGCACCCCGGCCGAGGGTGAGACCGCCCTCTTCCTGGCCAGGCCGATCTAGCAAGGGGCCGCCTCGGGATAACGGCCGGCGGCGAAGGCGCCCGGCGCCACGCCCATCGTCGCCCGGAACTCGGCGTGCAGGTGGGACTGGTCGTAGTAGCCCAGTTCCGCCGCCACCCGGGTCCAGCCGCCGGTCCCGCCCGAGGCCACCGCCCGCCGCACCCGTTCGACCCGCGCGTACTGCTTGGGCGGCAACCCCACCGCGTCCCGGAACAGGTCCCTCAGGTGCCGCTCGCTCACGTGCAGCCGCGCCGCCGCACCCGCGACACCCAGCGAGGGCACCAGCCGCGCGGCCGAGGCGACCAAGGCGTCCGCACGCGGGTCAAGCGAAGCCACCCGGGACGCCAGGGCCGCCCGCAGCCCCGACGGCCCGCCCACGGACACGCCCCACAACTCGCGCAACGGCACCACCTCGTCGACCAGCGACCCCACGTTCACACCGAGCACGGCCCGCGCCAGACCCGGCCGCAGCCGCACGCGCAACCGGTGCGCGTCCACCCCGGCGAAGTACCGCCCCCGCGTGCGCGGCCCGAGGACGAACGCCTCGTCCGACTGCGAGCAGAACACCAGCGTCGTCGCCGGGTCGGGGCCGTGCGCCTGCGTGCCGCCGACCCCGAACCGCTCGACGGCGATGTCCGCCACCCACCCGCTCAGCTCCACACCGAGCACCAACCTCCGTACCCCGACCGATGTTTCCGCACCACTGCGGAGAGCACCGTGGACCCATGACCAACGCCGAACGCAACGAAACCCCCGCCGAGCGCATGGACCGCAACTACGGCGAGATCCTCCAGGAGATGCGGGTCGCCCAGACCGGGGTCCAACTGCTGCTGGCGTTCCTGCTCACCCTCGCGTTCACCCCGCGCTTCGGCACGCTGGACCCCTTCCAGCTCCAGGTCTACGTGGCGAGCCTGGTCCTGGGCGCGACCTCGACCGCCCTGCTCATCGCGCCCGCGCCGTTCCACCGGCTGGTGTTCCGCCGCCGGCTCAAGCACGAGCTGGTCCGCGCGTCCAGCCGGCTGCTGCTGGCGGGCCTGGTGCTGCTGAAACTGGCCCTGGCGACGGCGTTGCTGCTGATCCTGGACGTCGTGCTGGGCCTGGTGCCCGCGCTCTGGATCACCTCGGGCCTGGTGGCCTGGTTCGGCTTCTGGTGGTTCGTGCTGCCCCTGCGCTACCGGGCCCGCTCACCCCGACGCGACGCGGTGCCGCACGGCCTCCCGCGCGATGTCGGTCCGCGACCGGACGCCGAGCTTGGCCAGCACGTGTGACACGTGGGTGGCGACGGTCCGGCTGGACAGGACCAGGCGTTCGGCGATCTGCCGGTTGGACAGGCCCGCCACCACCAGTTCGGTGACCTTGAGCTCCATCGGGGTCAGGCTCTCCCACCCGTGCGCGGCCCGCCGGTGCTTGGCGTGCGGGCCGCGCCGGACGCCCAGCTCGCGCATCCGGGCCAGCAGCACGTTCAGGTCCCACGCCGCGCCCAGCCGCTCCAGCACGTCCACGGCGTGGCTGAGCGCGGCCCGCGCGGACGTGCGGTCGCCGCCCTCCGCGAACGCCACCGCCGCCGCGCCCAGCGCCTTGGCCCGCAGCAGCGGCCGACCCGACTCGGCGGCCCGCAGCAGGCCCACCGCGTCGCCGTCGGCCAGCGCCCGGCAGTAGGCCGCGACCGCCCGCCGGTGCGGCACGTCGAGGTCCCGGGCCAGGTCCGCCGCCCGCGCCACCGCCGCGGAGGGGTCCTCGCCCAGCGCGACGGCCAGGCGCACGGCGTCGGGCAGCAGGTCCTCCACCGCGTCCATCCCTTCGACCAGCACGGCCAGGGCGTCCCGGACCCGGCCGGCCTGCTCCAGTTCCAGGCTGGTGGCCAGGGCGAGCGAGCCGACGACGTGACCGGGCACGGCCTCGCCCGCCGCGTCCAGGTGCCGCCGGGCGCCCTCGGCGTCGCCGCGGTGCAGGTGGATCAGCGCCGCCACGCCGTGGTCGCAGCGCGACACCATCGGGTGCTTGAGGTCGTCGGGCAGCAGGTCCACGTCCACCAGGGCCTCGTCCCAGTGGCCCGCGTCCAGCAGGAGCTGGCCCAGCGCGCTCTGCGCCTGCGCGAGCCGCACGGTGTTGCCGGTCTGGTCGGCGGCGTGCCGGACGACGCGGGCGGACGCGATGGCCTCCTCCGCCCGGTCCAGCTCGCCCAGGGTCACGGCCTGGTTGATCTGGAGGAGCAGCCGCAGGTCCGCCGTCGCGGGATCGCCCATCGCGACCGCGAGCGCCCGGTCGAACAGCGGCAGCGCGTCGGCCATGCGGCCCCGGGCCATCGCCACGATCGTGCGGACGTGCAGCGCCCAGCTGGTGGCGCGGCGGTCGACGGACTGCATCGCGGTCACGGCGAGGCGCTCGGCGTCGTCCAGGGAACCCCCGTCCCAGTGCGCGCGGGCGGCGAGCACGAGCAGGCGGGCGCGGTCGCCCGCGGACAGGCCCGGCGCGGCCAGCGCCCGGTCGATCTCGGCGAGCGTCTCGGCGGACCGGCCGGTCATGCTGCGGCACTGCGCGAGCGTCCAGTGCAGGTCGACCAGCGTGCCGTGTTCGAGGCCGGCCAGCGCGACCGCCTCCGCGCCGTGGTGGTCGCCGAGCCGGAACCGGGCCTCGGCCAGGTGCGCGAGCAGGACGCCCCGGCGCAGCGTCGCGTGCGGCGCGACGACGACCCGGCCGAGCAGGTCCACGGCGGCTTCGGGGGCGTGCGCGACCAGGGTGGCGCCGTGCTCGTCCAGCCACCGCGCGACCCACTCGGGGACGCGGTCGTCGGCGGCGAGCAGCTGCCGGGTCACCCGGTCCACCCCCGCGCCGCTCTCGGCCAGCGCGCGGGCCGCCTCGCCGTGCCAGGCGCTGCGGGCCGACTCGGGCACCTGCTCGTACAGGGCCGCGCGCACCAGCGGGTGCCGGAAGCTCAGCCCCAGCCGCCCGTCCTCCAGCACGCCCGCCACGGTCGCCTCCTGCAATGCCGGCAGCAGGTCGACCACGCGCGTGCGGAGCACGGCGGCCAGGTCGGCGACCGGGAAGGACACGCCGAGCAGGGCGGCGGCGACGAGCACGCGGCGGACATCGCCGCTGAGGTAGGCGATCCGGTCGTGGATGGCGGCCGACAGCGACGCGGGCAACGCACCCGGCGCGAGCCCCGCGCTCGTCTCGCGGTTCAGGCGAGCAGTGCCAGTCGCGTCGACTTCTATCGCGCCACCCCGCACCAGCGCCTCGACCAGCTCCACCAGGAACAGCGGGTTGCCGCCGGCGTCGTCCGCGAGCGCGACCAAGCCGTCGTCCGGTGTGCCGCCGGCGAGCACCCCGACGAGTTCGGCCACGGCCGGCGCGGCGAGCCGTCCGACCGTCAGCCGTTCGACGCCGTGGCGCAGCGCGGCCAGCTCATCGGTGCGGGGGAGCGGGCGCAGCACCCCGATGAGCAGCAACGGCAGTTGCGGCACCAGCCGGGCCAGCCGCCGCCACACGGCGACGGTCGCGGTGTCGGCCCACTGGAGGTCGTCCACCACGAGCACGACCGGCCCGATCGCGCACAGGTCGTCCACCCGGGCCAGGAGGCGTTCGGCGGTGGCGGTCGCGCCGGGGTCGGAGCGGGCCGTGGACAGCGCGTCCAGCAGGGGCAGCAGCGGCAGCGAGCGGCCCAGTTCGTCGCCCGCGCCCTTGCACACCCGGAACCCGCGCGCGGCGGCGTCCTCGCACACGGCCTTGACCAGCGCGGTCTTGCCGATGCCCGGCTCGCCCTCGACGACCAGCGCGGCGCCCCGCCCCCGGGCCAGGGCGTCGACCCCGGCGCGGAGGCGGTCCAGCTCGCGCTCGCGGCCGACGAGGCGCAGGGTGACGGCGCGCACACGGAGAGAATACGGGGGAAACGTCAGGTTAACAAGACCTTACGAGATTTCGAATTAATCGCGCACGCGGACAGTTCGCCTTTTGTTCACCACGACCACCACCGCGTTTCACCCGTCACTGCCACGGTAATCACGGAGCCGGCCCACCGTGAATTCCCGACGATCGCTCGTGACTGGAGTGCGCATGCGAATCGGACGAGTGCTCATCGCCGCCCTGGTGGTGGCCCTGTTCACGACGGCCGAAGCGGCGGCCACCACCCCGTTCGGCGGAATGCCCTACAACTGAACCGGATCATTCCACTCGATGTGGTGCGCGTAGAAAGAATTCGAGGACACCGACCGGTTCGCGCCCAACTCGGCGCTCATCCCGACCAGCGCCTCCACCCGTTCCCGGCGCAACCGCTCGTAGACCTCGAACGCCTCGCGCGGCCGTGTGCTGTCGCGCAGGCACCGCGCGAGGGTGACGCTGTCCTCCAGCGCCATCGACGCACCCTGACCCGCTGCCGGGGACGCCGCGTGCGCCGCGTCCCCGACCAGCACCACCCGGTCGGTGTGCCAGACGGGTGTGGTGGGGACGTCGTAGGCGTTGCCCGCGTGGACCTCCCCGGCGGCCCGGATGATCTCCGGCGCGGGCGAGGTGTCGTCGGCGAAGAACGCGGCGGCGTGGGCGCGGTGCTCGTCGGGAGTGCCGCCGTGCCGCTCCGGACCGGGGGTGCGGGCGAACCACCAGGTCGTGCCGTCCGGCGCGGTGCTGTGCCCGAAGAAACCGCGTGACCCGGCGATCATGTGGTACCGGCCGGGCGTGGTCGTGGGGTCGAGGCCTTCGGCGTAGCCGTAGAAGATGTTCAGGCCGGTGTACCGGGGCCGTGGGGCCTGCGGGTCGATGATCCGGCGGGTCGCGGAGTGCAGGCCGTCCGCGCCGACCAGCAGGTCACCTTCGGCGGTGGTGCCGTCCTCGAACACCGCCCGGACGCCGTCCTCCACCGCGACCAGCCGCTTGCCGTGCTCGACGGCGATCCCCTGTGCCCGCAGCTCGTCGTGCAGCGCCCGGTACAGGTCGGCGCGGCGCAGCGTGCGCGGACCCGTGACCCCGTCGCCCCACCGGTTCTCGCTGATGAGCACACCGGCGCCGTCGTAGACGTCCACGCCGTCGGCGGCGAACGAGTTGTCCACCACCACGTGCTCGACGTCGATGGCGCGTAAGGCGTCCAGGCCGTTGTGCATGATCGTGAGGAACGCGCCGATGTCGTCCGCTCCCGTCGGGTAGGCCTCGAAGACGACCGAGTCGATGCCCGCCTTGCGCAGCCCCAGCGCGGTGACGGGGCCGGCGATCCCGCCGCCGATGATCAGTGCTTTCACCATGTCGGCGACGCTAGCGGCGCGGTCCGTTCGGGTCTTCCACCCGTTCGCCGACCCGAATACGCTCGGGTGGCGTGACGACCCCGACCCGAGGTGCCGTGCGCGTCGCGCGCTGCGGTGTCATCGGCCTGTCGTCCGGGTTGCTCGCGGTGGTGGCGCACGCGAGCGCGGGCGGTCACCTGCCGGGGTTGCCGCACGTCCTGGCCTTCGCGGCGGCAGTCGCGTGGGCCTGCGGGCCGTTGACCGACCGCCGGGTCGAGCCGGTCGAGATCGTCGGGCTCGTGGTCACGGTCCAGGTCGCGCTGCACGTGTTCCTGGCCCTGCTGGGCCGGCACCCGGGCGACGTGGTGCCCTCGCCCTCGATGCTGCTCGCCCACGCGCTGGCGACCGCCGTCGTCGTCGGCGCGCTCACCGGCGCGGAGAGCGCGGTCTTCCGCCTCGCCGCCGCCCTGGCGTCGGTGCTGCCACGCCGGTTCACCCCGCCGCCGGCCTTCGCGCCGCTGCGCATCCCCATCGCCGGGCACAACGAGCAGCCGCTGTCCGAGGCGCTGCGCCGGCGGACCGTGCCGAGACGCGGGCCGCCCGTCCTCTGAGGTAAGCGCACGTCCCACCACCGTCCTTTCCGGACCGGTGGCAGTACCGCACACCCATGAGGAGCCCTTCGCCATGACCAAGTCCTGGCGCGGCCTCGTGCTGCGCTTCCACTTCTACGCCGGCGTGCTCGTCGGCCCGTTCGTGCTCATAGCGGCGTTGACCGGCGTCCTGTACGCGGCGACACCGCAACTGGAATCCTGGCTCTACGCGGACAAGCTGACCGTGCCCGCGTCCGAGCGGACCGTGCCGCTGTCCCGGCAGGTCGAGGCGGCGGTCGAGACCCAGTCGTCCGCCACGGTGGTCGCGGTCCGGCCCGCGCCCGAATCCGGCGCCACCACCCGGGTCCTGTTCAGCTCCCCGGAGCTCGGCGAGTCCGAGCGGCTGGCCGTGTTCGTCGACCCGGGCACCGGCGCGGTCGTCGGCGACCTGGTCACCTACGGGTCCAGCGGGGTGCTGCCGCTGCGCGCCACGCTCGACGGACTGCACCGCAACCTCCTGCTCGGCGAGGTCGGCCGGCTCTACAGCGAGTTGGCCGCCTCCTGGCTGTGGGTGGTCGCGTTGGGCGGCCTGGTCCTGTGGCTGAGCCGCCGGCGGAACGTGACGCCCAAGCCCGCCGTGCGGCGGCACGCCGTGGTCGGGCTGTGGGTCCTGGTGGGCGCGTTGTTCCTGTCCGCCACCGGGTTGACGTGGTCGAAGTACGCCGGTGAGAACGTCGCCGACCTGCGCAAGACGTTCGGCTGGACCACGCCCTCGCTCAAGCTGACCGGTTCCGGCGACCACGCCGGCCACACCTCCGCCACCCCGACGGCGGGCACGCCGTCCGAAGTGGACAGTGTGGTGGCGACCGCCCGGTCCGCCGGGATCGACGCGCGGGCGGTGGAGGTCACCTGGCCGTCCGAGGGCGGCGCGTGGAAGGTCGCCGAGATCGAACGCGAGTGGCCGACGCAGGCCGATTCCGTGGCGGTGCACCACGGCGTCGTCGTGGACCAGGTCCGGTTCGCCGACTACCCGCTGATGGCCAAGCTGACGCGGTGGGGCATCGACGCGCACATGGGCGTGCTGTTCGGCTGGCTCAACCAGTTGCTGCTGCTCGCGCTGGGCGCCGGCCTGGTCGGCCTGGTGGTGCTCGGCTACCGGATGTGGTGGCGGCGGCGCCCGACCCGCGGTTTCGGCCGGCCCGTGCCGCGCGGCCAGTGGCGGAAGGCGCCGCCGGCGCAGGTGGTCGGCGTGCTGGTGGTCGCGGCGGCGGTCGGCTGGTTCGTGCCGCTGTTCGGCCTGACCCTGCTCGGGTTCCTGGTGGTCGACACCGTCCTGGGCATCGCCGCCGGGCGGCGCGAGCCCGAGCGCGAGCCGGTCGAGCACGCGGTGTAATGCGTTGACCCGCCGGACCGGGAGCGGTCTAAGCTCGGCCATGCCCTTCGGTTGACGCCCCGCACCGCTCCCGGCCCGGCCCCTGGCCCGACTCGTCGTCGGGTGGGCGCTGCTGGCCGACGTCGTGCCCGTCTACCCGCTGTACGCGTTGCTGTTCGCGGACACCGGGATGTCGGACGGGCAGATCTCCGCCCTCTTCGCGATCTGGTCCACGGTGGCGGTCGTCGCCGAAGTCCCGTTCGGCGCGCTGGCGGACCGGTTCTCCCGCCGCTGGTCGCTGGTGGTCGCCGGCGTGCTCCAGGCCTGCGGTTACGCCCTGTGGACCGCCGTCCCGGGCTTCTGGGCGTTCGCGGCGGGCTTCGTGCTGTGGGGACTGGGCGGCGCGCTGGTGTCCGGCGCGCTGGAGGCCCTGCTCCACGACGGCCTGGCGGCGGTCGGCGCGGCCGACGCGTTCGGCCTGGTCCTGGGCCGCGTGACGGCCGTGGGCCTGCTGGCCCAGATCCCCGCCGCCCTCGCCGCGACCGTCCTGTTCAGCACCGGCGGCTACCCGCTCGTCGGCTGGGCCAGCGTGGCGACCTGCCTGGGCGCGGCCCTGCTGGCGACCCGCCTGCCCGAGACGCCGCGCGGCGACCCGGAGAGCTGGTTCGCGGTGCTGCGCTCGGGGTTGGCGGAGAGCGCGGCCGTGCCGGCGGTGCGCCGGGCGGTCGTGGTGGTGGCGGTGGTGACCGGGATCGACGCCCTGGAGGAGTACTTCCCCCTGATGGCCCAGGACTGGCACGTGCCCACGGCCTGGGTCCCGGTGGCCGTCCTGGCCATCCCGCTCGCGGGTGCGGCGGGTGCGGCCTGGGGTGGGGACCGAGCCCGGGGCGGAACCGGGTGGCGGACGGCCCTGCTGCTGGCGTCGTCCGCGCTCCTGCTCGCCGCCGCGGGCCTCCTGCGCCACCCGGCGGGGCTCGCCCTGGTCGCCGTGTCCTACGGCCTCTACCGGCTGGTGCTGGTGGTGGCCGAAGCCCGCCTCCAGGAGCGGATCACCGGCCCGGCGCGGGCGACCGTCACGTCCGTCGCGGGTCTGGGCAGTGAAGCCGTGGCCTACGCCGTCTACGCCACGTGGGTGGTCGGTGGATCGCTCGCGATCGCCGTCGGGATCCTCCTCGCCGCCCTGCTGGTGGCGCGCACCGTTTCACAGGCGTGAAAATCGTTGACACATGTGGTCTGGACCACACACCCTCGGTGGCATGCGAGGGAAATCGGTGTTCTCGGTGGCCGTCGTCCTGGCGGCCGGACTGGTGGCGGGGCCGTCGCCCGCGACGGCGGCTCCCGCCACGTTCGCCCACCCCGGTGTCCTGGTGAGCAGGGGACAGCTGGACTTCATGCGCGCCAAGGTGAACGAGGGCGCGCAGCCGTGGAAAGCCGCCTACGACCAGATGATGGCGCACCCGTTCGCGTCCCTGTCCCGCACGCCGAAACCCCGTGCGGTGGTGGAGTGCGGCTCCTACTCCAACCCCAACTACGGCTGCACGGACGAGCGCGAAGACGCCCTGGCGGCCTACACGCTGTCCCTGGCCTGGTACATCACCCGTGACAACCGGTACGCCACCAAGGCCATCCAGATCATGGACGCGTGGTCGGCCGTCATCCAGGACCACACCAACACCAACGCGCCCCTCCAGACCGCATGGGCGGGCTCGTCGTGGCCGCGCGCGGCGGAGATCATCAAGCACGTCTACGGGAACTGGCCCAACGCACCCCGCTTCGCCACCATGCTCCGCAACGTCTACCTGCCCGAGATCGCCAACGGCCGGCCGTCCACCAACGGCAACTGGGAACTGTCCATGATGGAGGCTTCCCTGGGCATCGCGGTGTTCCTGGAAGACCGCGCCGCGTACGACAAGGCGGTGTCCATCTACCGCACCCGGATGCCCGCGTACGTCTACCTGACCACCGACGGCGACCTGCCGAAGCCGCCGCCGAACAGCGGCATCGACACCCGTGCCGAGATCATCTCGTACTGGCACGACCAGACCACGTTCGTGAACGGCCTCTCCCAGGAGACCTGCCGGGACTTCGCCCACACCGGCTTCGGCCTGGCCGCCGCCGCCCACATCGCGGAGACGGCCCGCCACCAGGGCCAGGACCTGTGGTCCGAGGTCCGGGAACGCCTGCGCCACGCCTACGGCCTGCACGCCCGCTACCAGTTGGAGCCCATGCCGTCCTGGCTGTGCGGTGGCGTGCGCAAGCAGGCCCTGGGGCCGACGACGGAGGTGGCCTTCAACGCCCTGCACACCCGCCTGGGCATCGGCATGACGAACACCCAGCGCCTGACGGAACAACAACGCCCGGCAGGCACCGACAAGCTCTTCATCGCCTGGGAAACCCTGACCCACGCGGCGAACCCGAGCTAGCGCACGTCCGCCAACCCCTGCACCTCGTCATAGGTGGGCGCCGGGCCGACCACCCCACCGTCCCGCACCGCGACAGCCGTGGCCACCGCCGCCCCCACGGCCGCCCGGAACAACAACGACCCGGTGCTCACCCGCTTCACCCCCAACTCGGTCAACCTGCGCACATCGAGCTGTGCCAACACGTTCACCGGCACGCCCACCGCCGCCACGACCTCTTCGATCTCGCGCTCCGCCACCAACCCGGGCACGAAAACCCCGTCCGCACCCGCATCGACGTACCGCTGCGCCCGCGAGATCGTGCTCTCCTCGTCCACGTGCAGCCAATGCGTGTCCACGCGGGCGTTGACGAACAGGTGCGGCGCGACCGCCTTGAAGTCCGCGATCAACCGGGCCTGCTCCGACGGATCGGCCAACCCCTCCCCACGACCGTCCTCGATGTTGACCCCGGCCACCCCGATGGCCGCCAACTCCTCCGCCACCCCGCGCACGTCGCCGAACCCGGCCTCGACGTCCACGGTGATCGGCACCGGCAGCCGCACCAGCTTCCGCGCCAGCGCCAGGGTTTCCGCCCGCGCCAAGCCCGCCGCGTCGGGGATGCCGTGCGCCGCCGCCACGCCCAGGCTGGTCGTGCCGATGGCCGCGAACCCGGCCCGCACCAGCGCCGCCGCCGACGCGAAGTCCCACGCGTTCGGCAGCACCAACGGGGTCGGCTCGTGGTGCAGCCGGTGAAAAGTCCCCGAAGCCAGCGCCAGGGCGTGCGCACGTCCCGGGCAGCCGTGCCGCCCGGCCCCGAACGGGCGGTCCGCCAGCGGCACCTCGACCAGCGCACCGGACGGCGCGACCCGGCGCGTCACAGGCACGGGAGGGTTCTTGCCGGCGATCAACGCGTTCGTGGCGTCGCAAGCCTGCACCAGCAACCCGATCCGGGCCGCCGCCACCTCGTCCCGCGCACCGCACAGCTCGACCAGCCGCTCCACGGCCCGATCGGCCTCCGGGGTCACCTCGGCGTGCGGCTGGTAGGACCGCGCCACCGCCGTCACGTCCGCCACGACATCGCGCGGCAGCCCCAGCTCGGCGGCCAGCTTCGCCACGGGGTTCCCCGGGCGCTCCAACGCATTGATGTCCACAGTGGACAGCAGGTCCTCGGCCAGTCGACGCCGCCGCTCGTGGTCGGCGCCCTCGCTGAACCGCGCCACGTGGGCGCGCAGCCACGCCACCCCGGAGGAGGCGTGCGGGACGGCGGGAACGGTGTAGGCGGGGTCGAGCAGCACGTCGTGGTCCATGCCGCACACGCTAAGGCCCGGAAACTTCGGCGCCCGCCGAAGCGTCGGCGCAGCACAATGGACCCATGCCCGCCGACAAGCTCGCCGACCTGGCCGCGCTGCTCGCCGACCGCACCCGCGCCCGGTTCCTGCTGACCCTCCTGGACGGTCGGGCGTGGACGTCGAGCGAGCTGGCCTCCGCCGCCGGCGTCTCGGCCTCCACCGCGAGCGAGCACCTGACCCGCCTGGTGGACGCCGGACTGCTCACCGAACGCCGCCAGGGCCGCCACCGCTACGTCCAACTCGTCGGCAAGCGCGAAGCCGACCTGCTGGAACACCTGCTCGCCTACGTCGGTCCCGCGACCGCCGCGAAGACCCTCAAGGCCACCACCGCCTCCGCCGCCCTCGCCCGCGGCCGAACCTGCTACGACCACCTCGCCGGCCGCCTGGGCGTGGCCATCACCGACGCCATGACCACCCGCGACCTGCTCGACGACGACCTGACCCTCACCCCCGAGGGCCTCGCCTGGCTCACCGACACCCTGGACTTCACCCCGCCCACGTCCCGCCGCCCGGTCGCCAAGGCGTGCCTGGACTGGACCGAACGCCGCTCCCACCTGGCAGGGGCCGCGGGCGCCCACATCTGCACGCACCTGCACGCCAACGGCTGGGTCAAGCACATCGGCACCGGTCGGGCAGTGAAGGTCACGCCAGAAGGCGAGGCGGCCCTGCGCGACCTGCTAGGACTCGCTCCGCTGTAGCCAGTTCGGCAGCCACGCCGAGTTCCCGGCGGGCACCACGTCCACGACCACGCAGGTGATGTTGTCCGGCCCGCCGCGCGCGTTGGCCGCCGCGATCAGCGCCCGCACGGTCTGGTCCCGGTCCGGGTCGGCGGTCAGCAGCTCGGCGATCTCCGTCGACGTGACCACGTCGGACAGCCCGTCCGAGCAGATCAGGTACCGGTCGCCGGCCTCGACGTCCTGGAAGAACAGGTCGGGGTCGTGCGCCGACCCCGCTTGCAGCGCGCGCATCAGCATGGACCGGCCGGGGTGCTCGGCGGCCTGCTCGGCCGCCATCCGCCCGTCGTCCACCAGCGCCTGCACCATCGTGTGGTCGCGGGTGATCTGGGTCAGCTCCCCCTCGCGCACCAGGTAGCAGCGCGAGTCGCCGATGTGCCCGACGGCGAAGCGCTCGCCGTCCCACAGCAGCGCGGTGAGCGTGGTGCCCATGCCGCGCATGTCGAAGTTCTCCTCGGCCAGGTCGGTCAGCCGGACGGCGATCTCCCGGGTCGCGTGGGACAGCAGCGACAGCGGGTCGTCGGACTCCAGGTCCAGTTCGGCCAGCACGCCCACGGCGATCGAACTGGCCACCTCCCCGTACGCGTGACCGCCCATGCCGTCGGCGACGGCGTACAGGCGCTCGCTGAAGTACACCGAGTCCTCGTTCGCCTCTCGGCGCAGGCCGGGGTCGGTCCCGACGGCGTGGCGGAGCGCATACATGACGACTAGTGAATCACCCGCACGGGTTGCGGCGGCGGGCGCTCTCCCGAACCGGGCCCGGAACCTTCCACCGAGCTCACCTGGGACGTCCGTAGAACTCGCTCAGCACGAGCATGGCGGCGCCCGCCGCGACCACGTCGTCGGCCAGCGGCGTCACCTCCACCTCGACCGGCAACCAGTCGGCGGTGGGCAGCTTCGCGCGCACCCCCTCCAGGTAGGCCTCGGGGTCGGCGAGCACCGCCCGACCTGCGAGAACGACGTGATCGACGTCCAGCAGCTGCACCAGGTCGGCCACCGCGAGCCCCACGATGGCGGTCGCCGCGGCGAGGTCGCCGGACCGCGCGGCGCGGTTGTGCACGGCCTCGATGCACCCGGTCCGACCGCAGACGCACTCGGGTCCGTCGAGCTGGATGGTGGTGTGCCCGAACTCGCCGGCGTTGGTGCGCGCCCCCCGGTACACCTGCCCGTCCAGCAGCAGCCCGACACCCAGTCCGGTGCCGACGAGGACGAGCACCGCGTCCCGCAACTCCTCCCCGCGCCGCCATGCCTCGGCGACGATCGCGGTGTTGGTGTCCTTGTCCAGCACGACGGGCAGACCCAGGCTGTCCTCGGCCAGCTCGCGCAGCGGGACGTCGTGCCACTTCACCAGCCCGGTGGCGTCGTGTATCACGCCGGTCCGGTGGTCCAGCGGCCCGACGAAGCCCAGCCCGACGCCGAGCAGCTTGTCGTCGCGCATCCCGTTGACCAGGCGGGTCAGCTCGGCGACGAAGGTGGGCGGGTCGAAGTCCGGCGGCAGCGGCGCCACGGCCCGGTCCAGGACGTCCCCCGCGAGGTCGGTCAACACCACCCGCAACTCGTCCCGCTCGACCTGCGCGCCCAGCGCCAGCCGGCTGTCGGCGACCAGCTTGAGCAGCGTGCGCGGCTTGCCGACCCCGACGTTGCGCGTGCCCGACTCGACCAACAGCCCTTCGTCGATCAGCCGCCCCACGACCTTCGACACCGCCTGCGGCGTCAGCCCGCTGCGCTCCGCGAGATCGACCCGCGTGACCGCGCCGGACCTGGCCAGCCCGAGCACGACGGCGTCGTTGTAGCCGCGCAGGAAGCGCAAGTTAGGCACCCTCGCATCATGGCACGGCTAGCCTTTACTAAACACCGTTGCTTTAATACTGGACATGCCTCTCCGCACCGGACTGCTCGGCTACGGCATCGCCGGCCGCGTCTTCCACGCGCCCCTCATCACGGCCACCCCCGGCCTGACCCTGACGGCCGTGGTCACCACCGACCCGACCCGACAAGCGGACATCACCACCCGCTACCCGTCCACTGTGGTCGTGCCCTCGGTCGAGGACCTGTTCGAGTTGGACCTGGACCTGATCGTCGTAGCCACCCCGAACCGCTCCCACGTCCCTCTGGCGTTGGCCGCGATCGAGGCGGGCCTGCCGGTCGTCGTGGACAAGCCCTTGGCGGGTTCGGTAGCCGACGCCCGACGAGTGCTCAAGGCCGCCGAGTACCGCGACGTACCCCTGACGGTATTTCAAAACCGAAGGTGGGACAGCGACTTCCTCACCCTGCGCTCGGTGCTCCCGTCCCTGGGTAAGATCACGCGCTTCGAGTCCAGGTTCGAACGCTGGGTCCCGGAGATCTGGGACAACTGGCGCGAACTCGGCGCCCCCGACGAGGCCGGCGGCTTGCTGTACGACCTGGGCGCGCACTTGGTAGACCAGGCACTGCAACTGTTCGGCCCGGTGACGTCGGTGTACTGCGAACTGGACCAACGCCGCCCCGGCGTCGAGGTGGACGACGACGTCTTCGTGGCCCTGACCCACGCTGGTGGCGTGCGATCCCACCTGTGGGCATCGGCAGTCGCGGCCCGTCCTGGTCCGAGGCTGCGGGCGTTGGGCTCGCGCGGGACGTTCGTCAGCGACTCCTTGGACGGGCAGGAGGATGCTCTGGCTGCGGGGTTGCCGTTTGACGATTTGTCGACAAATTCCAGCCTGACGTTGGGTACGTCGACGGTGGAGGTCCCCGGTGTGCCTGGTGCCTACTTGGAGTTCTACCGACTGCTGGTGGCTGCTTTGACCGAGGGCGGCCCCCTGCCCGTGGACCCGGAGTCGGCGGTCGCGGCTTTGGAGGTCATCGAGGCTGCCTTCACGTCCGCCCGGACTGGACAGGTGGTGACGCCGTGAGCCTGTTGGAGAAGTTGGCGGAGCAGGAGTCGAGGCTGAAGTTCCGAACCTTCACCAACGAGGATGCGCTGGAGCTGGGCTTGTTCCTGGTTGACGCGGCTCGTGAGGCCGGTTTGGCGGTGGTGGTGTCGGTGCGCCGGGGGCAGCAACGGTTGTTCCATGCGGCGCTGGCGGGTACGTCGGCGGACAACGACGGCTGGATCGACCGGAAGAGTCGAGTGGTGGACCGGTACGGGTGGAGCTCGTTCCGCGTGGGGGAGAGTTTTCGGGCGGCGGGGAAGACGTTCGAGGAGCACTCGTTGCTGGATCCGCGCGAGTACGCGGCTCATGGCGGGGTGTTTCCGGTGTTGGTGGAGGGTGTGGGGATGGTGGGCACCGTGGGGGTGTCGGGACTGCCGCAAGCGGAGGACCACGCTTTCGTGGTGACCCAACTGGAGAAGTTCCTGGCTGCTCGTTAGAACGGGCGGCGGCACTTTCTCGCGGCAACGCGGCTCTCCCCGGCGCGCAGCACGCGGCTTTTCGGCGCGCGCAGCGCGGTCTTCGCGCGCGGAGCGCGCGGTAGGTGTCACCTACAAGTGGAGGGCCTCGGTTCCCCCAC
>NZ_JBBEGC010000131.1:0-19835 GCF_037401995.1 Saccharothrix sp. CCNWYY140 | reverse complement strand
TTCGGGCAGGCCATACGGGGATGACACAAGCAAGAAGCCCAGGTAGAGGTGTGCCGTGCGGCAGCTTCGTGAAAAGCTTGGCGTGCGGCTTTGGGGGTGATTGTTAGCGGAGGGTGGGGATTTTGGCTTTGAAGGCGTTGATCATGGCTTCTCGGCCGATCAGGTTGAACTCTCGGCCCAGGGTGCGCATGATCGAGTTCTCCGTGGGGCGGTAGAGGCCCTGGCGGTAGTAGCGGCTGCCTTCGTAGGCGCCTACCGTGCCTCCGTCCGGGGAGGGTTGGCCCAGGTACTTGGACCACTTTTGGCCCGTCGGGTCGGTGGTGGCGTTGGGTTCTGATGGGTCGGTGCCGGTGTACTGGTCGTACGGGTAGTCGTATTCGTCTGCCAGGCCGCCGATGGAGTGGCCTAGTTCGTGGACGGCGATCTGGCCTGCCTGGTCGTTGGCGCCTGCTGCTGTGGCGATGCCGCCGCCGGCGCCTCCGTACTTTGCCGTGTTGCCCAGGGCGATGACCTGGTCCGCCTGAGGGGCCAGGGCTCCGTACTGGGTTGCCTTTGTCTGGTTCACGCAGAGCAGGCGTTCGGTGTTGACGTCTCGGCCCTGGCACCAGAAGCCCATGTCCAGTGCTGTGTCGCGGGCGGTTCCCAGGGTTGGGTCGTTGTCCACGCCGGACTCCGGGCTGACTACGTTGACCTGCCAGACGTTGAAGTACTGCTTGTAGGACTTGAACGGCTCCACGGCCGACAGTTCCGTCCACTTGCTCACCACGTGGTCGTGGTAGGTCGTCAAGTCCGCCTGGGTGTAGCCGTCGCCCACGAAGACCAGGTCGAAGCGCTGGTCGGGGGCTCCGGTTTCCTGGATGGCGACGACGTCGGCTGCGACTTGGGACGGTTCGGCTCTGGTCTCCAAGACCCGGGGGACCGCTACCTGGGTGATGCTGCCGTCCGGGGAGAACACCTCCCGCCACTCGACGGGTGTCTCCTGTGCCGCGCCGCCGGGTGCGGGGGTGGTGATGGCGGCTAGTGCGACGGCCAGCACGGGCAGGGTGAGCCGGTGAACTCGCATGGCGTGACGCTATGAAGCCGGTCACTCACTCACAAGGGTGGAAAGGCGGGTTTAACCGATAGGGGAACGGGGAAAGGCCCCTATCGGCGTGACGGGGGTCATCACTAAGGGCAGCCGGTGGGCGGGGGGCCTTGGGGGCTCCCTACCCTGGTTGGCGTGAACCCGACGGATCTCGCCATCTCCGGCCCGTTGGTGCTGGCCACGGGTGTGGCGGTGCTGGCCGGGGCGATCTCGTTCGCGTCTCCCTGCGTGGTGCCGTTGGTGCCGGGTTACCTGGCTTACCTGGCCGGGCTGGTGGGTGCCGAGGCGCCCGCTGTGTCCGACGGTGAAGAGCGCAAGGCCGGGCGGTGGCGGGTCGCGGGAGCGGCTGGGTTGTTCGTGCTCGGGTTCACCGTGGTGTTCGCGCTCACGTCGTTCGTGGTGCTCGGGTTGAGCAACACCCTTTCCTTCAACGCCGACACGCTCCAGCGCATCGGGGGCGTGATCACGATCGCGATGGGACTGGTCTTCATCGGACTGGTGCCCGCCCTCCAGAAGGACATCCGGCTGCACCGCACCCCGCGTGGCGGGCTGATCGGCGCGCCCCTGCTGGGTGGCGTGTTCGCGCTCGGGTGGACGCCGTGCGTGGGGCCGACGTTGTCGGGGGTGATGGCGTTGGCGCGTGGCACGGAGATCGGGTCGGCCACCGGGCGTGGTGTGGTGCTGGTGCTGGCCTACTGCCTCGGGCTGGGGTTGCCGTTCATCCTGATCGCGCTGGGCGCGCGGTGGGCGGTGCGGGTCACCGGGTGGTTGCGGACGCACGTCCGGCAGGTGCAGGTGTTCGGCGGGGTGCTGCTGATCGCGGTGGGCGTGGCGCTGGTCACCGGGCTGTGGGGCGAGTTCGTGTTCTGGCTGCGGGACGCCGTGGTCACCGATGTGGAACTGCCGTTGTAGTGAAAGCGTTCCTGGCCTTCCTGCGCAACACGTGGCGCGGTCTCACCGCGATGCGCACCGCGCTGACCTTGCTGTTCCTGCTGGCGCTGGGCGCGATGCCGGGCGCGCTGCTGCCCCAGCGGTCCCTCAACGCGCAGAAGGTCACCGAGTACATCGCCGAGAAGGGCTGGTGGGGACGGTTCCTCGACCGCCTCCAGTTCTTCGACGTCTACGCCAGCTACTGGTTCTCCGCGGTCTACGTGCTGCTGTTCGTGTCGCTGGTGGGCTGCCTGCTGCCGCGCACGTGGGAGTACTTCAAGCAGATGCGGGCCAAGCCCGTGCTGACCCCGCGCAACCTCGCCCGCCTGCCCCACCACGCGGAAGGCGGGACCGCCGAGAGCCCGGAAGCCGTTGTGGCACGGGCGAAGCAGCGGCTCAAGGGGTGGCGGCTGGTCGAGCGCGAGGAAGCCGACGGGGCGCGCAGCGTCAGCGCCGAGCGCGGGTACCTGCGCGAGACCGGCAACCTGGTCTTCCACTTCTCCCTGCTGGGCCTGCTGGTCGCGTTCGCGCTGGGCAAGATGGTCGGCTACGAGGGCCAGGTCATCGTGCAGTCGCAGGGCGGCCAGTTCTGCAACTCCGGCGTCTACAACTTCGACAGCTTCCGGCCCGGCCTGCGGGTCGACGGGACGCAGCTGTCCCCGTTCTGCGTGCGGGTCAACGACTTCCACGCCACCTACCTGCACAACGGGCAGGCGCAGAGCTTCCGCGCCGACATCGACTACCAGTCCGGACCGGACCTGGACAGCGGGACCTGGCGGCCGTACCCGCTGGAGGTCAACAGCCCGCTGCGCACCGCGGGCGACCGCGTCTACCTCCTCGGCCACGGCTACACCCCGCTGTTCACCGTCACCTTCCCCAACGGCGAGCAGCGCACCGGCGCCACCCAGTGGCGCCCGGTCAACGAGGTCACCCTCGCCTCCGAGGGCGCGACGAAGTTCGACCCGCCCGGCGTCACCGACACCGAGCAGCGCCGCAAGAACCAGCTCGCCATCACGGGACTGCTCGCGCCCACGGCCGGGTTCCGCGGCGAGCTGCTGGACTCGGTGTTCCCCGAGGCGCGCGACCCGGCGGTGGCGATCGACGTCTACCGCGGCGACCTGGGCACCGACTCCGGGCGCGGCCAGTCGATCTTCTCGATCGACGAGAAGCAGGTGCAGGACGGCAAGCTGGCCAAGGTGGCCCGCAAGAACCTGCGGCAGGGCGAGGAACTCACCCTCGACGACGGCACCCGGATCAGGTTCGAGGGCGTGAAGGACTGGGTGTCCCTCCAGGTGTCGCACGACCCCACCCAGGTGTGGGTGCTGCTGTTCTCGGTGCTGGTGATCCTCGGCCTGGGCGTGTCGCTGAGCGTGAAGCGCCGCCGGGTCTGGGTCCGGGCGGCGCCGGGACCGGACGGGCGTACGGTTGTCGAGGTCGGCGGGCTCGCGCGCACCGACCAGGCCGGGTACGGCGAGGAGTTCGGCTCGCTCGCGCGTGACGTGCTGGAGAAGGAGAAGTGATGCCGGTCAACGAGACGCTGTCCACCTACAGCGACTGGACCTACGGGGCGGCCGTCGCCGTGTACTTCTTCGCGGCGGTCTTCTACTTGTGCGAGGCGGCTTTCGGGCGTGTGAAGACCCGCGAACTGGTCGGGGCCGGGGCTCCGGTCGCCGGCACCGCCGAGGACGGCACGTGGACGCCGGGTCTGGTGGTGCGGCAGGAACGGTCCCGCGCCGAGAAGCTCGGTCGCATGGGCGTGGCCCTGACCGTGCTGGGCGCGCTGCTCCAGTTGTCCTCCTTGGTGTTGCGCGGTGTCGCTACCGAACGCGCGCCCTGGGGCAACATGTACGAGTACGGCTCCCTGCTGACGTTCGCCGCCGTGGCGACGTGGCTGGTGCTGATGCGCAAGTTCCCGGTGCGCAAGCTCGGCGGGTTCGTGCTCGTGCCGGTCGTCATCCTGATGTTCCTGGGCGGCACCGTCCTCTACGCCGAGGCCGCGCCCGTGCAGCCGGCGCTCCAGTCGTACTGGCTCGTCGTGCACGTGTCGGTGATCTCGGTGTCCAGCGGCATCCTGCTGGTGCCCGGCGTGGCCAGCGTGCTGTACCTGCTGAAGTCCTCCGGTCGGGCGCGGTTCACCAAGCTGCCCGACGCCGACGTGCTGGACCGGGTCGCTTACCGCAGCACGGTGTTCGCGTTCCCGCTGTTCACCATCGGCATCATCTGCGGCGCGATCTGGGCCGAGGCGGCGTGGGGCCGGTTCTGGGGCTGGGACCCCAAGGAGACCGTCGCGTTCGTGTGCTGGGTGGTCTACGCGGCCTACTTGCACGCCCGTGCGACCGCCGGGTGGCGTGGGCGTCCCGCCGCCTGGATCAACGCGTTGGGCTTCGCGCTCAACGTGTTCAACCTGTTCTTCATCAACCTGGTCACGACTGGATTGCACTCTTACGCGGGTGTCGGCTGACCGGCGTACCCGATGTCGTGGAACCGCTGCGGGCCGACTACCGTCGAACACTGAGGTCGGGGGAGGCTCGATCCGCTTTGCGCAGGGAGGACCCCAGCGGTGACCGGTCGCTACGAGAGTCCTGAGTCGTCGTGGCAGCCGCCGTCGGGCGCGGAAGGGCAGCAGCCCAACCCGAACCAGTCCGGCGGTTACCAGGTCGAGCCGGGGTCGGGTGCGCACTACGTCGATCCCACCACCGCCTACCTCGACCCGGCCCAGGGCACGCCGTCCGGGTCCTACCCGGTGGGCAACCACAGCGGGCCGTACCCGGTGGGCAACCAGTCGGGGTCGTACCAGGTCGGGAACCAGTCGGGTCCCCACCAGTCCGGCGCCTACCAGGTCGGCAACCAGAGCGGCGCCTACCAGGTGGGCAACCAGTCCGGCGCCTACCAGGTGGGCAACCAGTCCGGGCCGTACAACGTCGCCGGGCAGTCGGGGCCGCACCAGTTCCAGGGCCCGTTCCCGAACAACTTCCCGCAGAGCATCCAGCCCCAGCAGCAACCGCAGCAGCAGCGCCCGCAGCAGGCCACCGCGCACGAGGTGTCCTCGCAGCAGCTGATCAAGCGCGCGAAGCGGCCACCGCAGTCGGGCTGGCGCAAGACCGTGCACGCCATGACCGGCGGCCTGGTCAACATGGGCGAGAGCCCGGCGGACATCCGGCGGCGCGAGCTGATCGCCCGGATCAACCAGCCGCTGCGCGGGTGCTACAAGATCGCGATGCTGAGCCTCAAGGGCGGCGTCGGCAAGACCACCACGACCACCACGCTCGGCTCGACGTTCTCGTCGCTGCGCGGTGACCGCGTGATCGCCGTGGACGCCAACCCCGACCGCGGCACGCTCGCGCTGAAGGTGCCCCGCGAGACCACGGCGACCGTCCGGCACCTGCTGCGTGATGCGGCGCGCATCACCAAGTACAGCGACGTCCGCGCCTACACCTCGCAGTCGCCCAGCCGCCTGGAGATCCTCGCCTCCGAGCAGGACCCGGCCGTGTCCGAGGCGTTCAGCGACCAGGACTACCTGCGCACGGTCGCGCTGCTCGAACTCTTCTACAACATCGTCCTCACCGACTGCGGCACCGGCCTGATGCACTCGGCGATGAAGGGCGTGCTGGACCAGGCCGACTCGCTGGTGCTGGTGTCGTCGGGCTCGGTGGACGGCGCGCAGACCTCCGCGGCGACCCTGGACTGGCTGGAGGCCCACGGCTACCGCGACCTGGTCGCCAAGTCCGTCGCCGTGATCAACTCGGTCCGGCCCGGCTCGGGCAAGGTCGACCTGGACAAGCTCGCCGCGCACTTCGCGCAGCGCTGCCGGGCCGTCGTGCGCATCCCGTTCGACGCGCACCTGGAGGAGGGCGCGGAGATCGAGCTGGACAAGCTCGGCCCGGAGACCCGCCTGGCGCTGCTGGAACTCGCGGCGACGGTCGCGGACGACTTCCCCCACAAGGTCACCTGAGCGCGCACGAGGAGGGGTCTCCCGCGCGGGAGACCCCTCCTCGACGTGCGGTCACTCCTCGTCCGGACGCTTCTTCGTCTGCTCGCCCAGCTTGCGCAAGAACTCCGGGTCGTCGTCCGGTGCGATCACACGGCGGCTGGGGGCGGAGTCGACCCGATCCGGCCCGAACGCGCGCCACAGCAGCACGGCAATCGTCAACGCACCGATGAGCGCGAGCACGTAGAGCATGGTCGCCACCTCCTTTGCCACGAGGTTACCCGTGTCACCGAGGTGAACGGACTCAGTGTCGTACCGGTTCGGTCGCCTCGGTGGTCAACTCCGAGAGCAGGGCCTGGACTTCGGACTCCCGGAACCGGCGGTGGCCGCCCGGCGTGCGGATCGAGCCGATGCGGCCGGCGGTCGCCCACCGGGTCACGGTCTTGGGGTCGACGCGGAACAGACTGGCCACCTCGCCGGGCGTGAGCAGCCGTTCCCCCTGGTGTCCCTGCGTGACGGTCACGGTCTTCCTCCCCGATGCCGAACAGACGTACCGGACGCATCGTGGCATCCCGGCCTTCGGGTACTCGAACACTTGGGTGATGGTAAAGAGGTAGTAAGGGACGAAGTGGGCGGTTCGGACATCGGCGCGGGTACCCCTACGCTAGGCCCGGTGGACGCACTCGATCGCCAGATCATCGCCGCGCTGCGCGAGAACGGCCGAGCCACCTACGCCGACCTGGGGCGCAAGGTCGGCCTGTCGGCCTCCGCGGTGCACGAGCGGGTCGGCAAGCTGGAGGCCACCGGCGTCATCGTCGGCTACCACGCCGTGGTCGACCCCAGCGCGGTGGGCCTGGGGGTGACGGCGCTGATCGGCATCCACCCCACCGACACCGCCGACGACGACGAGCTGGCCGACGCGCTGGGCGAGCTGATCGAGGTCGAGAGCTGCTACCGGGTCGCGGGCGACGAGTCGTTCATCGTGAAGGTCCGGGTGGCCACCGTGGACGACCTGGAGCGGTCGCTTGGTCGGCTCCGGCGCATCCCGGGCGTGGCGCGCACGCGGACCACGGTGGTGCTGTCCACGCGCTTCGAGGGCCGTCCCAACACCGCCGCCGCCGACGGCGGCGCGTAGCCTGGGTAACCGTGCAACACCTGGGTCGTGATGTGACGCTGTACGTCGGCGCGCGGCTGGGCATGGTCGCCGCGGTCACGGTGGTCCTGGTCCTGCTCAACGTGCCGTTGCTGGTCGCCTTGGCCGTGGGCGTGGTCGTCGCCCTGCCGCTGTCGTTGTTCCTGTTCAAGGGCCTGCGGATGCGCGTGGCGGCCGGCCTGGAGGAGAAGCAGGCGGCCCGGCGGGCCGAGCGCGAGAAGCTGCGCTCGCAGCTGCGCGGCGAGGGCTGAAAATCGGTGGTCGGCACGGCGTCGCGTGGCTAGGGTTCCCGCGACCGTGACTCGACACGTGGAGGTGAGTCCCATGAACGCTGTTGCGATGTGGGTGCTCCCCTCGTCGTCACGGTCGGGCGACTGACGTAGGGGTTGCCCAGCGCCTTGGGCAGGCACTCCTGAAGGGCGACCACCATGAACACTTCGCGCTTCACCGCTGGCGGACCCGCGGTGGAGATCGCCAGGGCCGAGCCGGACCTGTGGCACGCGCTGGACGACGGCCGCGCGGCCGGTCACGGCGAGGCCACCACCCGACCCGACGGCCGGATCTTCCTCACCGTCGACGCGTGGCACCGGTCCGTCTTCGACCAGCTGGCCGGGGCCATGCTGACGGACCTCCCCGGCCCGCTGCACACCGTGGTCGACGGGGCCGACCACGACCTCCTGGCCGCTTGGCGGGACGCCGGCCTGACCATCGGGCGGCGGGAGTGGGACTACGTCGTGCCCACCGCGCCCGCGCGCCCGGCGGGCGTCACGATCCGGCCCGCGACCGCCGACGACCTCGCGCGGCAGGACTGGGAGCTCCGTCCGGTAACTCCCGCCGTGGCTCCGCCGAGCAACGTCGTGGCCGTCGTGGACGGCGAGAGCGTTGGTCTGCTCCGGGTGGTGCGGGTGCGCGTCGCCCGGATCGACCTGGTGACCGTCCGCGCCACCCATCGCCGCCGTGGCATCGGGCGTGCTCTGGTGACCCACGCGCTGGGCGTGCTGCACGGCGAGGGCGTCGAGGTGGCGTACGCCCGGGTCGACGAGGCCGACGTGGCGGCGACGGCGCTGGTCGAGGGCCTTGGCGGTCGGCGGGCGGCCAGCACCTTGGAGTTGGTGCGCGACGGCCGGTGAGAGCGGCCGGACCTAGGGCGGTCGGCCGTTCCCGTTGGAACGGCCGACCGCGCTTTAGACGACCAGCAGGAACATCCCGCCGAGGTTGGCCAGGACCATCACGGCGAGCACGGCGGAGAACCGCCGGCTCTCCCGCAGCCGCAGTCCCAGCGCGAGCACGCCGATCGGCAGCAGCGCCTTGCGGACGTGGGCGATCCGCAGCGCACCGAACGCCACGCCCAGCGGGGACAGCCCGGCTTCGGTCGCCCCGAGCACGTCCGAGCGCCATTGTTCGAGGTAGCGCGCTCGCGAGTCCCGGGGCAGCAGGGCGGCGGCGCAGGTCACGAGCAGTAAGGCGAGTCGGGTCATCGAGCGGCCTCCGGTCCGGGGTTCGGCAAAGCCCGCTTTGCCGTCGAGTTCTTGCGCGCGAGCACCTTGACCGCCTCCCGCGCCCCTTCGGTCGTGAGCACGTACATCCGCCGCCGAGGGCCGCGCCGGTCGGCGTCGTCGTCCCAGGAGGACGTGACCCAGCCCGCGCGTTCCAGGCGGTCGAGCAGGGGGTAGACGCTGCCGGAGGGTCGGCCGGTCAGCTTGATGATCTCCAGTCCCCAGCGCGGCCGGTCCCCGTCCAGGAGGACGGCGAGCACGTCCACGGTGGCCGCGCCGACGCGTTCCAACGGTTCCACGCGGCTAAGCCTACCTATGTAGATTAAGGGCCGTCAACGGTCGGACAGACCAACCGGTTCGGGGGCGTCGGGGACCGGTGTCAGGGACCGGTGTCGGTGGTCGGCGTCAGGGGTCGGTGTCAGGGGCCGAAGAGCTCTGCCGCCTCGTCGGCCAGCCGTCCGATCACGTCGCCCAGCTCCAGGTCCGCCCGCCAGTGCGCCGGGATCGCGCCCTCGCCGTCGCGGGTGCCCAGGAGGTTGCCGCAGATCGCGCCGGTCGAGTCGCTGTCGCCGGAGTGGTTGACCGCGAGCAGCAGGCCGTCCGCCAACGACCGGGCCGTCAGCGCCGCCAGCAGACCGATCGCCAGCGCCTCCTCACCGACCCAGCCGCCGCCCAACGCCGTCTCGATCAGTTCCGGGGTCGGGCGCACGCCGCGTTCGCCCAGCTCGCCGGCCAGGTCCAGCAGGGCCAGCTGCTCCTCGTGACCCTCCCAGCGGGCCAGCTCGTCGCGGGCCACCTCCACCGCGTCCGGCAGGGTCGCGCCCAGGCGCAGCCGCTGCACGAGCACCGCGAGCACGCCCGCCGACAGGTAGCCGCTGGGGTGCCCGTGGGTCAGCGCGCCGGTCGCCGCGGCCAGGGCGAACACCTCGCGCACGTCGTCGGACCACCAGCCGACCGGGGCCGCGCGCATCACCGCGCCGCAGCCCTTGGAGTCGTTGATCGGCGACTCGACCGTGCCGAGCTTGCCCGACCGCAGCGCCGTCAGGCACGTGTTGCCGGGCGCGCGGAGTTCGTGCAGGTCGCGGACGTCCAGCAGCCACCCGTCGCGCGCCACCTCCGGACCGCCCTGGGTGCGCAGCCACCGCCCGTACGCGAGGTGCACCTCGTGCACCGGGTCGCTGCCCCGCCTGCGCGCCAGGACCAGGCCCTCCAGCGTGAAGAGGGTCATCTGGGTGTCGTCGGTGATCGCGCCCAGCCGTCCGTAGGCGGGCGCGTAGTCGGTCAGGCCCGACGGACCGAACCGGCCGCGGACGCGGTCGATCCGGTCGAACTCGATCGCGGCGCCCAGGGCGTCGCCCACACCGCCGGCGAGCAGGCAGGCCCGCAGCGTCCGGCTCCCACGTGAGGTCACGGCGCAGAAGTTATCGTGCCGGCGTGACCACTTCCGTAGACCGATGTAGCTCCCGGACCCGGGAATGGGTGTGCGAGGCCGTCTCGATCATCGAGGCCGACGCCAACCGCAGCGCCGACACACACCTGCTGCACTTCCCCCTTCCACTCGAATGGGGCATCGACCTCTACCTCAAGGACGAGTCGACCCACCCCACCGGCTCGCTCAAGCACCGCCTCGCCCGGTCGCTGTTCCTCTACGCCATCTGCAACGGCTGGGTCGTCGGTGGCACGCCGGTGATCGAGGCGTCCTCCGGATCCACGGCCGTGTCCGAGGCGTACTTCGCGCGCCTGCTCGGGCTGCCGTTCATCGCCGTCATGCCCCGCTCCACCAGCGGGGAGAAGGTCGCGCTGATCGAGCGGCAGGGCGGCCAGTGCCACTTCGTCGACGAGCCCGGCGCCATCTACGACGAGTCCCGCCGGCTCGCGGCCGAACTGGGCGGGCACTTCATGGACCAGTTCACCCACGCCGAACGGGCCACGGACTGGCGCGGCAACAACAACATCGCCGAGTCGATCTTCCAGCAGATGGCCCTGGAGGCCGCGCCCGAACCCCAGTGGGTCGTGGTCGGCGCGGGCACCGGCGGCACCAGCGCCACCATCGGCCGGTACATCCACTACAAGAAGCTGCACACCCGCCTGGCCGTCGTGGACCCCGAGCACTCGGTGTTCTTCGACGCGTGGCGCGACAGCGACCCGGCCCTGGTCGGCAACCGCGGGTCGCGCATCGAGGGCATCGGCCGGCCGCGCGTCGAGCCGTCGTTCGTCGGCCAGGTCATCGACCGCATGGTCAAGGTGCCCGACGCCGCGTCCATCGCGACCATCCGGCACGTCGAGGAGGTCCTCGGGCGGCGGGTCGGCGGGTCCACCGGCACGAACCTGTGGGGCGCGTTCCAGCTCATCGCCGAGATGCGGTCCTCGCGCCTGCGCGGCAGCGTGGTCACCCTGCTGTGCGACGGCGGCGAGCGGTACGCCAACACCTACTACGACGACGAGTGGGTCGCGGCCCAGGGCCTGGACCTGGCCCCGCACCTGGCGACGCTGACCCGGTTCCGCTCGACCGGGACGTGGTCGGTCTAGAAAAGTCGGCCCGCGGGGGAACGCGGGCCGGGCGTCGTGCGTCGCAGCGTGGATCGGCAAGTCGGGAAGGGGTTCACCGTGGGCATGTGGCGGACCGCTGAGGTGCTGTCGGCCGAGGACGTGCTGGCCCGCTCGGTCGCCGCCGCCGACAAGGCGATGCAGGAGGCCGCGAAGCTGCGCTACCCGGCCCGCGAACCCTCCGCGGAGGACGTGCGGAGGGTGATGGCGTTCGCCAAGTCGAACGAGGCGTCACCGGAACTGCAAGCGCTGCAACGCCGCATCGCCGGCGGCCACCTGAGCTGGCGCCAGGTCCTCATGGGCGAGGCGGCCCACGACCGGGGCGTCCGCGCGGCCCTGGAAGCCGACCGCGAACGCCTGTCCGCCCTGTGCCGGGGCGAGGAGGTCCGCGTCGAACCCCCCAAGCCCCGCCCGCGCGACGACGACGAACTCCCCGGCTCCTTCACCGAGGACGCCTGGTAGCGCTCAGTCCAGCGCCAGCGTGATCGTCGTGATCACGCCCCACGCCAGCATCGCCAGACCCGTGGTCTGGAGGACCGGGATCAGGTCGCGGCCCGTCGCGCCCTTCGCCACCCGCCGTGCGCCCAGGAAGACCAGAGGTAGGGCGAGCAGACCCAGCAGCGCCAGCGGGACGCGCAGGCCGATGGCCAGGGTGATCACGAACGGGATCGTCACCAGGGCCAGGTAGAGGCGGCGGGAGTCCTTGTCGCCCAACGTGGTCGCCAGGGTGCGCTTGCCCGCCTGGAGGTCGGTCGGGATGTCGCGGAGGCTGTTCGCGATCATCACGCCGGTCGAGAACGCGCCCATCGCGACCGCGCCGCCGATGCCGATCCCGGTGATCTCCCCGGTCTGCACGTACAGGGTGCCCAGCACCGCCGCCGGGCCGAAGAACAGGAAGACGGCCAGCTCGCCGAGCCCCGAGTACCCGTACGGCTTGCGCCCGCCGGTGTAGAACCACGCCGCCGCGATGCACACCGCGCCGAACGCGACCATCCACCACCGGCCGCTGAGCACGACCAGCACCAGCCCCGCGACGGCGGCGACGCCGAGCGCCGCGAACGCCGCCGTGCGCACCGACCCGGGGTTGGCGGCACCGGACCCGACCAGGCGGAACGGGCCGACCCGGTGCGCGTCGGTGCCGCGGATGCCGTCGGAGTAGTCGTTCGCGTAGTTCACGCCGATCTGGAGGGCGACGGCGACGACCAGGGCGAGCACCGCGAACGTCGGGTCGAACCCGTCGATGTGGTGCGCTGCGCCCGCGCCCACCAGGACGGGCGCGATGGAGTTCGGCAGGGTGCGGGGACGGGTCCCCGAGATCCACTGGGCGACTGTGGCCATGCCGCCCATCCTCCGTGATGGACCCCGGGGACCCGTTGCCGGGTCAGCAGGTCGTGGCCCCCGACACACCCGAGACGTAGGCGCGGGCGACGTACTTGCCCGCCGCGACCCGGTACCAGATGTTCGACGTGCCCTGCGAGCCCGTGACGGACTGGCCGGTCACCTGGCACTCGACGCGCACCATCGCGTAGTTCGCGGCCAGGCCGACCTGGGCCGCGGTGGACGTGGCGCCGCTGCGGACGTTGAGCGGGTCGCCCGCGGTGCGCACGTAGCCCGCCGGGCCGGAGCCGGTCCACTGGTAGGTGACGGTGACCCAGGCGTTGTCCGAGAGCTGGAGGCCGTCCCAGAAGGTGCCGTCGGCCAGGTCGATGCCCGCCGGGTTGGCGACCGTGCGGCCGAACTGGTCCTTGCCGCCGTTGTAGCCGTCCTGGTACGCGGCCTGGGCCTCGGGCTTGCCCTGCGGCAGGTCCTTCCACATCTCACGGGTGCTGGACGGGTTCCAGTAGTCGTCCTTGGTGTTCCACGGGCCGACGTCCCACACCGGGGCCCACTCGCAGCGGCCGTTGGACGCGCACACGCGGACGCTGTAGGTGCCCGAGTTGTTCGCGGCCAGGCCCCGGCGGGAGGGCAGGGCGACGAAGTGGTCGCGCGACTTGATCACGTGACCGTTGGCGGTGGTGCCGCCGACCAGGCCCTCGCGGGTGGCGTAGATCCGGTAGGACAGGCCCGCCGCTTGCGCGGTGAACGACTTCGTCGTGGACGCGGTGAGGGTCAGCTCGTGGACCTCGGGGCCTTGTTTCTCGGCGGTGAGGGCCAGTCGAACCTGGACCGTCGTCGTGGTGGTCGGCAGGACGGCAGGGGCGTCCGGCCGAGCCTCGACCCACTCGGTCCACTGGTCGTCACCGAGCGCGCCACGGATGTCGACCGCGACCTCCGCACCGTGCGGCACGGTGCTTCTGACCGCGGCGGCGACGGTGTTGGCCGGTGTGTCGAGCTCGTGCGGTGCGAGCTGGAGGAACCCGGTGCGCACGGCGGCCCGCGCACTGGCCGGGGTGGGCGCGGCACGGTCGAGCCGGACGGTCCCGGCGTCCGAGGTGACACCGCTGTCATCAGCGTCCACAATGGACAGGTCCGCCCGCCACGACGCCCCGGCTCCGGCCGGTGCTCCGGCACTGGCTCCAGCGCTCGCTCCGGCACCGGGTGCTCCCGTTCCGGCTCCGGCGGTGGGTGCTCCGGCCAGGCCCGCGGTCAGCACGGCGGTCACGGCGAGTGGTAACAGGTAGCGCCTCGTCATCGCAGCACTCCTCGCCCGGACAGGTGGAGCGGAGGGACCGCTACAGGGGCCACCCGTCACGGTTCTGCGCCTGAGCCAAGCGCGACCCGAGGTTAGTTGTCAACCAACAAGACGGTGGCCACGAGAAAAACTCACCCAAACGAGCGAGCGACGACGGCACGATCGACCTTCCCAGGCCCCCGCGTGGGCAGTTCCGCCAGGAAGACGACCTGCTTCGGCATGGCGAACCGGCCAATGCGGTCGCACACCGCCTGCCGCAACACATCGGGGTCGGGCCGCTCGTCAGGGTCGGAGGGAACGACAGCAGCCACCACCACCTGCCCCCACTCGGCATCCGACACCCCCACCACACACACCTCGTGCACCCCGGCTTGCGCGGCAAGCACCCGCTCAACCTCCTGCGGCGACACGTTCTCCCCACCACTGATGATCACGTCATCAGCCCGCCCGGTGATCTCCAACGTGCCCCCCGCGGTGATCCGCCCGAGATCCCCGGTGGTGAACCACTCGCCGAAGGGCTCCCCACCCCGGTAGCCGAGGGCGAGGGTGGGTCCGGCGATCTCGACCCGGTGGTTGACCAGTCGGACACGGACCCCGTCGAGCGGATGGCCGTCGTAGACACAGCCGCCGGCCGTCTCGCTCATGCCGTAGGTGGTGACGACGTTGACCCCAGCCCGGCGCGCACGCTCCAGCAGCGAGGGCGGCGTGGCGGCACCGCCAATCAGGACGGCGTCAAACTCCCGAATGGCCGCAAGCCCAGGACCTTCGGTAGCGACCAGGCGGGCAAGCTGGGTGGGGACAAGGGCGGTGTAGTGCGGACCGGGCGCGGCCAGCACCGGCCGCGCGGCGGCAGCGAACCCGGACGCGCGAAAACCCGAGGCAAGGTCCATAACCCCCGGCGCACGCCCAGCCACGATCGACCGCACCAGCACCTGGACCCCCGCGATGTGCGTGGTGGGCAAGGCAAGCAACCAGGTCCCCGGCCCACCCAGCCGCGCATGGGTCAACTCAGCCGACGCAACAAGCGCACCAGCAGACAGCAACACCACCTTGGCCCCACCAGTCGACCCAGAGGTAGCCACAGCCAACGCAGCCCGAACCTCCCACCCCACCAACCGCCCAAACTCCGACCCCCCATCCAACCCAGCCACCACAACCCGCCCACCCGAACTCGCCCCACGCGAGCCCGAGCCACCCGAGCCGGAGTCACCCGAGCCGGAGTCACCCGAGCCGGAGCCGCCCGAAGCCGAACTGCTCGCGCCCGAGCCGTCCAAGCCGCCCTCGCCTGAACTGCGCGAAGCCGCCGACCCCACCGACCCCGCCGGTCGGGTCTGTGTCAGCTGGGTCGGGTCGGCGGCCTCAGTCCCGGCCCCGGCTCGAGCCCTGGTCTCGGTCTCGGTGACAGGGCTGGGTAGAGCCGGTGCGAGGGCTTCGCGGAGGGCGTCGAGCATTGACGCCGCCCCGGCCGCTGCGGCTCCGGCTGACGCAGGTCCGGTCGGCGCGGCTCCGGTCGGCGTGGGGCTGGCAGTCCCGGCTCCGGGCGGGGTGGGCTGGGGTGGTGGGGTGGTCATCGGGGATCAGTAGTAGTAGGGGTAGGCGGACCAGTCTGGGTCTCGCTTTTCCAGGAAGGCGTCTCGGCCCTCGACCGCCTCGTCGGTCATGTAGGCCAGGCGGGTCGTTTCGCCGGCGAACAACTGCTGGCCCACCAGGCCGTCGTCGATGAGGTTGAAGGCGTACTTCAGCATCCGCTGCGCGGTCGGGGATTTGCCGTTGATCTCCTTCGCCCATTCCAGGGCCGTGTTCTCCAGTTCCGCGTGCGGCACGACCGCGTTCACCGCGCCCATCGCGTGCATTTCCGCCGCCGAATAGGTCCGGCCCAGGAAGAAGATCTCGCGCGCGAACTTCTGGCCCACCTGGCGCGCCAGGTACGCCGAACCGTAACCGCCGTCGAAACTGCCGACGTCGGCGTCGGTCTGCTTGAAGCGCGCGTGCTCCTCGCTGGCCAGCGTCAGGTCGCACACCACGTGCAGGCTGTGCCCGCCCCCGGCCGCCCACCCCGGCACGACCGCGATCACGACCTTCGGCATGAACCGGATCAGCCGCTGGCACTCCAGGATGTGCAGCCTGCCGGCGCGTGCGGGGTCGACGGTGTCGGCCGTCTCTCCCGACGCGTACTGGTAGCCGCTGCGCCCGCGGATGCGCTGGTCACCGCCCGAGCAGAAGGCCCACCCCCCGTCGCGCGGCGAAGGGCCGTTGCCCGTGAGCAGGACGCAGCCCACGTCGGAGCTCATCCGGGCGTGGTCCAGCGCGCGGTACAGCTCGTCGACGGTGTGCGGGCGGAACGCGTTGCGGACCTCGGGGCGGTGGAACGCGATGCGCACCGTGCCCTGGTCCACCGCGCGGTGGTAGGTGATGTCGGTGAAGTCGAAGCCTTCGACCGGCTTCCAGCGGGTCGGGTCGAAGATCTCGGAAACGTCCTGGTCTGCCACGCAGGGGACAATATGCCCGCGCCGAAGCTGAGAGCGGCCCAGGTTGGTGGTCAAGGCCAACGGCGTGTCGGGGCTGGGCGACGGCGAGTGGGTGTCGAGGGACGGCGAGTGGGTGTTGTGCAGTGGTCATGACTCAAGTATTCGAACACCTGTTCGATTCGGCAAGGTGGTTCACCTGATCGAGCGGTGGGCGACAATGTGCAGGTGAATCCGTCCACCGCGCAGGCCCGGGTGCTCGTCGACGAGCTGATCCGCAACGACGTCCGGCACGTCGTGCTGAGCCCCGGCTCCCGCAACGCGCCGCTCTCCATCGCCCTCGCGGAGGCCGCCGCCGAAGGACGGATCACCCTGCACGTCCGCATCGACGAGCGCAGCGCGGGCTTCCTCGCCCTGGGCCTGGCCAAGGGCAGCGGCCAGGTCACCGCCGTGACCTGCACCTCCGGCACCGCCGTCGCCAACCTCCACCCGGCGGTCCTGGAAGCGCGCCACACGGGGGTCCCGGTCATCGCCCTCACCGCCGACCGCCCGGTCGAGCTGTACCGCACCGGCGCCAGCCAGACCGTCGACCAGCACGGCATCCTCGGCGTGGACACCCTCCAGTTCCCCGTCGCCGAACGCCGCGCCGGGCAGAACGGCCTGTGGCGCTCGCTGGTCTGCCGCGCCGTCGCCACCGCCCGCGAGACCGGCCCGGTGCACCTCAACGTCCCCTTCCGCGAGCCCCTCGTCCCCGACGGCGACGACTGGCTGGAACCGCTGGACGGCCGCCCGTTCGACATGCCCTGGACCCGCGCCGACCCGCGCACCACGACCTCGGTCCACGCCGCCGACCACCTTGGCCCGCGCACTCTCGTGGTCGTCGGCGACACCGACCAGGACCTCGACGACCTGGCCGAACGCGCCGGCTGGCCGGTCGTCGCCGAGCCCACCGCGACCACGGGGCAAGCGCTCCGCCACGGCTCGCTGATCCTCAACGCGGGCGATCTGCCCCCCGAACTCACGCCGGACGCCGTGGTCGTCGTGGGCCGCCCCACCCTGTCCCGGGGCGTGATGCGCCTGCTCGCCGCCACCCCCACCGTGCACGTCCTGTCCGACGCCCCCGACTGGCCGGACCCGCAGTTCGCCGCCACCCACACCTCCACGGACCTGGTCCTGGGCGAGCACGAGGTGGACCACACCTGGCTGACCGCCTGGCGCCACGCCGACAAGGCCGCCGCCGCGGCCGTGGACGAGCTGCTCCAGCGCGAACCCTGGCCCACCGGCCTGCACGTGGCCCGCGACGTGCTCGACGCCCTCCCGCCGCACACCCACCTGTTCCTCGGCTCGTCCAACCCGGTCCGCGACATCGACCTGGTCGCCGCGCCCCGCCCGGACGTCCGCGTGCACGCCAACCGCGGCGTCGCCGGCATCGACGGCAGCGTCTCCACCGCAGCGGGCCTCGCGCTCACCGCGGGACCGACGTTCGCCCTCGTCGGCGACCTGACGTTCCTGCACGACACCAACGGCCTCCTGATCGGCCCCGGCGAACCGCGCCCCGACCTGACCGTGGTCGTCCTCAACGACGACGGCGGCGGCATCTTCACCCTGCTCGAACAGGGCGCGCCCGAGCACGCGGCCACCTTCGAACGCGTCTTCGGCACGCCCCACGGCACCGACCTGGCCCACCTGTGCGCGGCGCACGGCGTCCCGCACACCCGCGTGGACACGGCGGACCAATTGAGACGGGCGCTGACCCCGCCGAACGGATTGCGCGTGGTGGAAATCCGGGCGAAACGCACCGAATTGCGCGCACTGCACGCCCGGCTCAAGGCTGCTGTGTCAACTGCTTTTCATTAGCCAGGAACCTACGTACGGGGGTACAGAACACCTTCCCGGAAAGCTAGCTTCGCCCGCATGTCCCTCAGAGCGAAGCTCACGCTAGGCACCGCCACCGCGGCTTCACTGCTGCTGTTCGCCGGCTCCGCGTCCGCCGCGGAACCCGGCGCGCCGGGCATCGGCGACCCGTACTACCCGAATGCCGGCAACGGCGGGTACGACGTCTCCCACTACGACATCCGGCTCAACTACCAGCCGGCCACCGACAACCTGGCCGGCACGACGACCATCGTCGCCAAGACCACCCAGGACCTGAGCCGGTTCAACCTGGACTTCCTGCTCAAGGTCAGCTCCATCCGGGTCAACAACCGCGTCGCCGGCTTCTCGCAGGCTGGCGGCGAACTGGTCGTCGACCCGAAGCAGAACCTCCGCAAGGGCAGCGACGTGACCATCGTCGTCACGTACTCCGACGTGCCCTCCAACTACGACATCGACGGCTACAAGTCGTGGAAGCGCACGCCGGACGGCGCGCTGGCCATCGACGAGCCGGACATCGCGCAGTGGTGGTTCCCGAGCAACAACCACCCGACGGACAAGGCGACCTACGACGTGTCGGTGGCCGTGCCGGACGGCGTCGAGGTCATCTCCAACGGCACGTTCAACGGCACCGCCAAGCAGATCAACGGCTGGACGCGGTGGCGCTGGAGGAGCGCGAAGCCGCAGGCCAGCTACCTGGCGTTCATCGCGATCGGCCAGTTCGAGGTGCGGCAGTCCACCGCGCCCAACGGCCAGCCGGTGGTCAACGCGTACTCGCTGAACCTGGGCGAGAACGACCTGCCCGCCAAGGCCAGCGTCGAGCGCACGCCGGAGATCACCGAGTTCCTGGAGCAGAGCTTCGGCCAGTACCCGTTCGAGGCACAGGGCGGCGTGGTCGCCCCCGGCATCGGCTTCGCACTGGAGAACCAAACCCGTTCCACCTACGACCCGGGCTTCTTCCGCCGCGGCGCGAACACCTACGTCGTGGCCCACGAGGTCGCACACCAGTGGTTCGGCGACTCGGTCTCGGTGCAGCGGTGGCGCGACATCTGGCTGAACGAGGGCTTCGCGAGCTACGCCGAGTTCCTGTGGTCCGAGCACGTGGGCGAGGGCACGGCCCAGGAGAACGCCGAGTACATCTACGACCTGTACCCGGCCGACAGCGACTTCTGGCAGGTCCTCCCCGGCGACCCGGGCGCAGCAGATCTCTTCCACGGCGCCGTCTACGACCGCGGCGCCCTTACGGTGCACGCCCTGCGCGTGGCCGTGGGCGACGAGGCGTTCTTCACCATCCTGAAGCGCTGGACGCAGGAGAAGAAGTACGGCAACGGCACGATCGAGGAGTTCATCGCGCTGTCCGAGTCGGTGTCGGGCCAGCAGCTGGACGAGCTCTTCCAGACCTGGCTGTTCACCCCGGGCAAGCCGGCAGCGGCCCCGGGCGCGGCCACGTTCGCCACGCAGGCGGTGGTGGCGGAGCCTAAGGCCTTCCAGAAGATCCGCGAGACGCACGAACTGCTCGACTCGCACCAGCACTGAGCAATGGGACACGAGCGGCCCTTCCGGACACGGAGGGGCCGCTTCTCTTACCGCCCTCACCGCTCCCCACACCACGCGCCCCGCACAGGCAGCCGTTCTTGCGCGCGAAGCGCGTTCTTCGCGCGCGGAGCGCGCGGTAGGTGTTACCTACAAGTGGAGGGCCTCGGTTCCCCCACCGTATGGCCTGCCCGA
>NZ_JBBEGC010000130.1:0-19865 GCF_037401995.1 Saccharothrix sp. CCNWYY140 | reverse complement strand
GGCAGGCCATACGGGGATGACACAAGCAAGAAGCCCAAGTTGAGTTGTGTCCTCCCCGGCGGACTGCCACTTGCCGGTTTCGCCGAAGAGCTTGCGATGGTGCGGGGGTTTTTAGAGGCAGGAGCCGGTGGCGGGGCGGGGGTCTGAGGCTATTAGGCGTTCTAGGAGGGTGCGGAGGAGGTGGCGTTCCTCTGGGGTTAGGTTGGCGGTGAAGGTGTTTTCTGCTGTGGTGTGGAGGGTTGCTACCTCGGCTTGGAGCTTGCGGCCCGCTGTGGTGATGGCGGGGTGGCGGACTCGGCGGTCTGTGGGGTCTGGGTCTCGGGTTATCAGCCCGGCGCGTTCTAGGCGGTCCAGTTCTGCGGTGAGGGTGGTTTTGTCCAAGCCCAGGGCTGTGCCTAGAGCCAGTTGGGTGCGGCGGAGGGGTTCGTTCGCCAGGGCGGAGAGGATTAGTTGGGCGCGGGGGGTTATGCCGTGGGGGTGGGAGGCCTCTTGGGCTGCTGCGCCTAGTTTTTGGGCTGCTCGGTGCAGGAGGAAGTTGAGGTCTGCGTGGCTTGTGCAGCCCGGGTCTGGGGCCTCCATGTGGGGATGGTACGACAGCGGAGGGTGGGTTCTTGGGGGGTGGAGGGTCACCCGGTGGGGGTGTGTAGGGGGCGCTGTCACACTGTCCGCTGAGTGCGGGAGGTGGGATGGGCGAGTCGATCGCTGCGGTGGTGGTGCGGGCCGCGGAGCTCACCGCACGGGGGTTGCCGCGGAAGGCCATTGAGTTGTTGCGGTCGGCGTTGGTGGTTCATCCGTTGCATGCCGAGGCCTGGTGTCGGTTGGCGGCGGCGTATCTGGATGTGGGCGAGCCTGATCCGGCGTTGGACGCTGCCAAGCGTGCGTTGGTGTTGGACGGGGACCATGCCTGGGCGCAGCGGTTGGCGGCGTTGGCGTTGAGTGAGTTGGGGCGGCACGCTGAGGCTGCGGTGGCGGCGCGGGAGTGTGTGCGGCGCAAGCCGGGGGACTGGCGGTGTCATGTGGTGTTGGCCGAGGTGTTGGCGGCGGCGCCGGAGACGCGGGTCGAGGCCGTTGAGGTGGCGCGGGAGGCTGCTCACCTGGCGCCTACCGAGGCGCGGGCGTTCCAGGTGTTGGGGGACGCCGCGTTGCGGGTGAGGGACTGGGGGACTGCCGAGTGGGCGTATCGGGCGGCGTTGCGGTTGGACCCGGCGGATGAAGACGTGCACGCGAACCTGGCCACTGTGCGGCGTCGGAGGGACGCGCCGAAGGTGTCTGGGGATGTGTTGAGCCGGGCGCATGCACTGGTGTGGCCGGTGTTGTCGCGGGTGGCTGCGTTGCTGGTCGCGGGTGGGCTGGTGTTGTTCCTGGCGGGGATGCCCAAGCCGACGCCGTTGCTCGGGTGGTTTTCCGGGGCGCTGGTGGTGGCGGTGTGTGTGGTGGTGGGGCGGTTGGTGGTGCGTGGGCGGCGGGCTGTGTGGGTGCTGCCTCGGTATCGGCCCAAGGTTGCTGTGGTGGGGGCGTTGTTCGGGGTGTCCACGGTGGTGATCGCGGGGTGGACGGTTGCGTTGTTCCTGGGGGCGACCACCATGCAGCCGTTGGTGATCGGGTGGCTGTGTGCGCTGGTTGGTGGAGCGGTTGTGGTGTTGGGGAGTGATCGGTAGGCGTGGTCGGTAGCCTGGGGGTGTGACTAGGTTGCTGGCGGTCCTGGCGTTGATCGCTGGGTTCGTCGTGGCCGCGCCTGTCATGCCTGATCGTGTTGTTGGCTTGTCCGCTGCCGTGGATGCGACTCATTCGCCCAGTCCGGCGACGACGCGGGCGACTGTGCATCCGGTTCAGCAGGGGCATCAGCACCAAGTGCTTGACGGTGTTCAGCCGCCTGTTCATGTTGGGCCGCAGCCGCGTCGGTTCGCCGATGTGGCGGAGCCCTTGCACGTGTCCGCCGAGCGTGGTGGGCGGACGCCGCTTGGTGAGCGTGCACCACCTGTGACCTCCGGTTTCTGAGACACCCCTGTCACCACCGACCCCGGAGGTCACCCCGTCATGCCGCGCTCCAGCGCGCGGCGAGAACTCCTCGTCCGAGGGCTGTTGTCCCTCGGCGTTCTCGTCGCGTCCACATTCGTCCTGTTCACCAGCCAGCCGCGCCTTGGTCTCGACCTGCGTGGCGGCACTCAGATCGTGTTGGAAACCCCGTCCGAGGCCACGTCCGACAACACCGACCGCGCGCTGGAGGTGCTGCGCCGGCGGGTCGACGAGCTGGGTGTGGCTGAGCCTGTGCTGGCGCGGTCGGGTGATCATCGGATCGTCGTGGAGTTGCCGGGGGTGCAGGATCCGGCCGAGGCCATCGAGGTGCTGGGGCGTACTGCGCAACTCGCTGTGCAGCCTGTCACTGGGCCGGGTGACAAGCCGACGCCTGATGGGGATTCGGTGGGGCTTGGTGCGGTGGTGCTGACCGGTGAGGGCATCAAGGGCGCGCAGGCTGTGCCCAACCAGGCTGGTGCTGGGTATCTGGTCAGCGTTGATTTTCAGGGTGATGCGCCGTCTCGGTGGCAGAAGGTGACGGCTGAGGCTGCCTGTTATCAACCGGGTGACACTCGGCGGCGGGTGGCGTTCGTGCTGGACCGCAAGGTGGTGTCCGCGCCGCAGGTCGACCCTTCGGTGGTGTGTGGCACGGGCATGGTCGGGGGTAGCACGCAGATCACCGGGCGGTTCGGGCAGGACGAAGCGCGTGAGTTGGCGCTGGTGATCCGGTCGGGCGCGCTGCCGGTGCCGGTGGAGGTGGTCGAGCAGCGGACCGTGGGGCCGACGTTGGGTGCCGAGGCCATTGAGGCCAGTGCGCGGGCGGCGGTCATCGGGATCGCGTTGACCGGGTTGTTCCTGGTGTTCGTCTATCGGCTGGCGGGGTTGCTCGCCGTGCTCGCGTTGGGCGGGTACGCGGTGGTGTCCTATGCGGCGCTGTTGGCTATCGGGGCGACGTTGACCCTGCCGGGGTTGGCCGGGTTTGTGCTGGCCATCGGTATGGCGGTGGATGCGAACGTGCTGGTCTTCGAGCGGTCGCGGGAGGAGTTCGCGCGGCGCAAGCGGTTGCCTCGGTCGGTGGAGCAGGGGTTCAAGGGGGCGTTGAGCGCGGTCGCGGACTCGAACGTGACGACGTTGCTCGCGGCCGGGCTGCTGTTCTGGCTGGCCACCGGGCCGGTGAAGGGGTTCGGCGTCACGCTGTCGGTGGGTGTGTTGGCGTCGTTGTTCAGTGCGCTGGTGCTCACGCGGGTGTTGTTGCAGCTGGTCATGCCGGTGCTGGAGCGGCGGCCCCGGTGGAGCGGGCTGCACGACCTCGGGCGGGTGCGGACGTGGTTGTCCGGCAAGGGGTTCGAGCTGTTCCGGCGGCCCCGGCGGTGGCTGTTGGTGGCCGGCGGGGTGGCGGTGCTCGCGGTGCTCGGGCTGGTCGTGCGCGGGCTGGAGTTGGGTGTCGAGTTCACCGGCGGGCGGATGATCGACTACACCGCGTCCTCCGTGGACGTCGGGAAGGTGCGGGAGTCGTTGAGCGCCGCCGGGTTCGGGGACGCCGTCGTGACGACCTCGGGGGACGACGGGATCTCCGTGCGGACCGGGCCGATCGACGAGGCGCAGGCGGCACGGGTCGGTGACGCTGTGGACCGGGCTGTTGGCGGGGCCACGCAGGTGCGCAACGAGTTGATCGGGCCGTCGCTGGGCGCGGAGCTGCGGCGGAACGCGCTGGTGGCGCTGGCCATCGCGGTCGCGGCGCAGCTGGCCTACCTGGCGGTGCGGTTCGACTGGCGGCTGGGCGTGGCCACCGTGGCGGCGCTCGTTGCGGATGTCGTGGTGCTGGTGGGGGCGTTCGCGTGGCTGGGGAAGACGGCGGACGGGGTGTTCCTCGCGGCGTTGCTGACCGTGATCGGGTACTCGGTCAACGACTCGGTCGTGGTGTTCGACCGGGTGCGCGAGCTGCGGCGGGCGCGGCGGTCGGAGCAGTACTCGAAGGTGGTGTCGGCGGCGGTGCTGCAAACCGTGCCGCGGACCGTGAACACCGGCATCGGCGTGCTGTTCGTGCTGGCCGCGCTGCTGGTGCTGGGTGACGGGTCGCTCGCCGACTTCGCCACCGCGCTGCTGATCGGGCTCGTCGCCGGTACCGTCTCGACCGTCCTGACGGCGGCACCGGTCGCGATCGCGCTGGAGGCTCGACGATGAACACAGGCCACGCCCTGCTCGCGGTCGGCGGCGCGTTCCTTGCGGCGGGGCTGATCGCCCGCGCCGGTGTCCGCATCGGACTCCCGACCATCCCGCTGTTCATGGTGGCGGGAATCCTCTTCGGACCCAACACCCCCGGACTGTCCCTTGTGGACGACCCGGCCGAGATGGGCGTGCTGGCCAGTCTCGGTCTGGTGTTCCTGCTGTTCTACCTGGGCTTGGAGTTCTCGGTCGACGACCTGGTGTCCGGCGGGCGCAAGCTGGCACTGGCCGGCGTCGGGTACCTGGCCCTCAACATCGGCGGCGGGCTCGCGTTCGGGTTCGCGCTCGGGTGGGGGACGCGGGAGGCGCTGGTCGTGGCGGGGGCCATCGGCATCTCGTCGTCGGCGATCGTGACCAAGCTGCTGGTGGAGGCCGGTCGGTTGCGCCGGCCGGAGTCGCGGCTGGTCATGGGCATCATCGTGATCGAGGACGTCTTCCTGGCGCTGTACCTGGCGGTGTTGCAGCCGGTCCTCGGCGGGACCTCGGGCACGCGAGCACTGCTGGACTTCGGCAAGGCGTTCTTGTTCCTGCTGGTGCTCGCGGCCATCGCCCGGTGGGGTGGTCGGGTCGTGACCAGGCTGTTCGGGCGCATGGACGACGAGCTGCTGGTCGTGTGCTTCGTCGGCGTGGCGGTGACCGGGGCGGCGGTCGCGCACGAACTGGGCGTGTCCGACGCGATCGGGGCGTTCATGGTGGGGGCCGTGCTCGGCGGTTCCGGGGTGGCGTCGCGGGTGCACAAGCTGGTGCTGCCGCTGCGGGACGCGTTCGGGGCGCTGTTCTTCTTCATCTTCGGCTTGAGCATTGATCCGAGCGCTGTGGGTGGCGTGGTGCTGCCCGTGTTGGCGGCGGTCGTGGTGACGATCGTGCTCAACCTGGGCGCTGGGTTGGTTGCGGCGAAGCTGCACTCGTTCGACCGGCAGCAGGCGGTGGACATCGGGTTGACCGTGCTGACGCGGGGCGAGTTTTCGCTGGTCCTGGCGGCTATGGCGGTGGCGGCGGGGCTGGACTCGCGGGTGGCTCCCTTTGTGGCCGGGTACGTGCTGTTGCTGGCCGTCATCGGGCCGTTGGCGGTGCTGCGGTCCGAGCGGCTGACCTGGCTGCTGCCCCGGCGCTGGTTCTCGGGCGACCTTGCGGTGGCCGGGGAACGGGTCGAGCATGATCGGCGGACGTGACGGGTCGGCTCGGGAGGGGCGCATGACGGGGTTCGCCGGGTACCAGAACGAGATCTACCTCCAGGGTTTGGCCGGGCAGGTGCCGCCGTTCACCACCGACCCCGAGGCGCTGGAGGAGTCCGCCCGGCAGCGGCTCGGGCCCGGCCCGTTCTGGTACGTAGCCGGGGCCGCCGGGTCCGGGGCCACCGCGCGGGCCAACCGGGAGGCGTTCGACTCGTGGCGGATCGTGCCGCGGATGTTGACCAACGCCACCGAGCGGCACCTGGGTGTGTCCGTGCTCGGGACGAAGTTGCCCGCGCCCGTCCTGCTCGCGCCGGTCGGGGTGCAGTCGATCCTGCACCCGGACGGCGAGTTGGCCACCGCGCGGGCCGCCGCCGAGCTGGGCGTGCCGTTCGTGCTGTCCACCGCCTCCTCCCACACGATCGAGGAGGTCGCGGAGGCGGCGGGGGATGGGGCGCGGTGGTTCCAGCTGTACTGGCCGAATGACCCGGACGTGTGCGTGAGCATCCTCGACCGGGCGCGCAAGGCTGGGTTCTCGGTTCTGGTGGTCACGCTCGACACGTGGACGCTGGCCTGGCGGCCCCACGACCTCGACCAGTCCTACCTGCCGTTCCTGCGGGGCATCGGCACGGCTATTCCGTTCTCGGACCCGGCGTTCCGCGCGGGCCTGGCCGCGCCGCCCGAGGAGGACCGGCCGATGGCGATCCTGCGGTGGGTGCAGCTGTTCACCGGCACCGACAAGTCGTGGGACCAGCTGTCCTTCCTGCGGGAACACTGGGACGGGCCGATCGTGCTCAAGGGCGTCCAGCACCCTGAGGACGCGCGCAAGGCCGTGGACGCCGGGGTGCAGGGGATCGTCGTGTCCAACCACGGCGGGCGGCAGGTGGACGGGGCCGTCGGGTCGCTGGACGTGCTGCCGGAGATCGCCGCGGCGGTCGGTGAGCAGGTCGAGGTGCTGTTCGACTCCGGCATCCGGACCGGCGCGGACATCGTGAAGGCGTTGGCGCTGGGCGCGTCGGCGGTGCTCGTCGGCCGGCCGTTCGCCTACGGGCTGGCCCACGGCGGGCAGGTCGGCGTGCGGCACGTGCTGCGCGGGCTGCTCGCCGACTTCGACCTGACCCTGGGCCTGTCCGGGCACCGCAGCCCGGCCGAGCTCAGCCCCGAGGTGCTGCGGCGTCGGTGAGCCGGCGCAACCGGTCCTGGAGGGTGGCGAAGTCGGCGGGCTGCACGGTGATCCACGGGGTCCCGTCGCCGCCCCTCGACTTCGCCGACAGGTAGCGGCCGGTGGTCGTGTCGAAGTAGGTCAACGGGGACTCGCAGCGCTGCTTGCGGCCGAACCGGTCGCGGCGGGCGGCGTAGAGCTGGCCGCCGCCGGTCCGCTTCTCCGCCAGCAGGTTCTTCAGCAGCTGGGTCTCGGCGACGTGCGCGCCGGTCGGGCGGCTGGCCTGCATGAAGCTGCGCTCGTACTCCTCGTTGTACGACGGGGGCTTGGGCTTGTCGTTCAACGCGTCCGCGGGCAGCGAGATCACCCCGCCCCGGCCGGGCTTGGCCTCGGGCAGGGCGGCGACGAGCGACTGGACGGCGTCCTCGGCGCGCACCGGTTCGAGCACGAAGTGCTTGTCCGGCCGCAAGATCACGCGCACCGCGTGGTCGCCCGACTGGGCCACCAGCGCGGTGCGCGTGTCGCCGTCACCCTCGTTGAAGAACGCGTAGTACTCCGTGCCCGCCTCGGCGACGAGCCTGAGTGAGCGACCCAGGTCGGGGTGCACCTGCCGGCCGCGCGCCAGACCGAGCCGCTCCAACTCCGCCCAGCCACCGCGCGCGATGTCCGCCAGACCGCTCAGGTCGCCCTCGGCGAGGCGGTCCTCGTCGAAGTCCACCTCGGTCAGCAGCGCGTTGTGCAGCGTCGGCAGACCTTCGGCCTGCCAGGCGTTGTAGAGCGCGACGACCGGGATCGCCACCTTGGTGCGCAGCACTGTCCCCCCAGATGGTCATTCACTGTGAGTTATTCGCCGATGACGGGCGGGGCCACCATCGTGCCGTCGCCGAAGATGTCCTCGGTCTCCTGGAGGTAGGAGGCGGACTTGTGCTCCTTGTCCTCGTCCCCCTCGCCCCTGGCGCCACCGGCGCCCATGCCGCCCATGCCCATGCCCGCACCGGCGCCACCACGTCCACCGGCCCCTGCGCCACCCGGCCCGAAGCCACCACCGGCACCGGGCCCGAACCCGCGCTCACCACCGGGCATGACCCCGGCCGCGCCACCACCCGGCCCGAACCCGCCACCGGGTCCACCCATGCCACCGGGCATGCCGGGCATGCGCCCGCCCAGTCCACCGCCCCGGCCTCCGGGACCACCGCCGGGTCCGCCCCCTGGGCCGCCGCCGGGGCCACCACCCGTCCGGCCACCGGGTCCGGGCGTGGGCACCTGCGGCCGGTTCCTCGGGTTGTTGGGGTTGCGCGGGTCGTTCGGGTTGCGCGGGTCGTAGGGGAGCCTGGGGTCGTAGGGCAGGCGCGGGTCGTAGGGCAGCCTCGGGTCACCCGGCCGGTTGGGCGGCGGGTCGACGCTGTACGGCGGCGGGGGCGGCGGCACGACGGGCGGCTCCACCAGCCCCGACTTCTTCAAGTCCCCGCCACCGTCCTCCGGCGGCGGCAACGGCACCACGGGCGGCGGCTGGTTGCGCCGGTCGTCCCCACCGCCACCGGTGTTGTCGTCGTCGTCCCCGTCCCCGCCGCCCCCGTCGTCGATCTCCGGCGGGAGCTTCTTCGGCGGCGTGATCGGCGGCGTGGGCGGCTCGATGCCACCACCCATCTCGTCGGGCGACTGGAACCGCGGCATCGACTCGCTGGCCGAGTTGGCGGCACTGCCGTACGCGGACAGCACCTCGATGTTGCGGGAGTTGACCTCTTGGCTCTTCTCGACCGCGTCGTCGTAGTCGGTGTCCCACGGGACCACGCCGTTGTACCAGGGCTTGTCCGGGACGTCGACGGGCTTCTCGACGGTGTCCCGGGCGAGGCGGAACGAGTCGCTGATGCTGCTCGTGCCCTGCGAGGCGACCGACGCACTGTCCCCGGCGGCAGCGGACCAGGTGGCGAGCGGCGTCGTGGACGTCCGCGCCTGGTCGCCCGCCGCGCCCTCCCAGGAGGCCCCGGAGTCGCGGACGGCCTTCTCGATCAGGTAGGTGACCTCGGAGTGGTGGTTCCCGACCTTGCTCCAGTTCTGCTGGGTGGTGTCGGTGGTCTGCTCGGGGCCTTTGCCGTCTTTGAACCAGCCGTAGATCTTGTTCGCGCCGACGCCCATGTGGAGGAGCATGAGGCCGGGCAGGTCCATGTCCACGGCAGGTGCTGAGGGAGGTGTCATGGCCTACCCCTTCAGGATTCCTATGACGGTCGCACCGAGCTTCTCCGAAGCGTCACACGGCTTGCCGGCGTTCGCTTTGTCGTTCGGCGCGATGTTGGCCTGGACGAGGACCGCGTCCTTGTCGGATGTGCCGATGACGGTGGTGCAGTCCTTGGTGCCGCTCGCGGTGTCGTAGCTGACCGCGGGGTAGCCGGCCACGGTCGCCTCGCGGAACACCTTCAAGGACTTGGCGTTCCCCCGGTACGTCTCCAGCGTGGCGCCGTTGACCACGAGGACGACCCGGTAGGTCGAATCCTCGGTCACGTCCGTGCCGACCCAGCCGCAACCCGGTCCGTTGGGGCTGTCCTCCCGCGCGGCGGGGTCGAACTTGCCACCCAACGCCGAGAGGTGGGTGGGGGTGAGGATCTTGCAGGGGTCGCCGGTGAACTTCTGGAGGTCCAGCGCACCGGGGCCACTGGGCTTCGCGCTGCTCTTGGTCGTCGTCGTGGACCCGCCGCCCGTGGTGGACGCCGGCGTGGGCGTGCCGCCGTCCTTCGAGGTGCAAGCGGCGAGCGCGAGTGCGGCAGCCCCGACGACGAGAACAGACCGGAGAATGCGGTTCAAGGAGTTCAGTCCCTCGGCTTCAGTGCGTCCTCGGCGGCCGAGTCCGTGGTCTTGTAGGCCGCCAGCGCGTCTTTGATGTTCTGGATCGTCCTGAAGAGGGCTTCCTGGGCCTTTTCGTTGGCCCAGCCGTAGCCGCCCTCCTGGGTGCCCGCGGTCTCGCGGATCTTCAGCGTGGCGAACCCGCTGTAAGCGTCCTTGCCCGGCGACTGGGTCTGAGTGATGTCGTCGGAGGCGCGCTTGGCCAGTTGGAGTTCCTTGATCGCCGCGTTCAAACCCTTGATCAGGTTCTCGGCCTCGTCCGGGTCCACGAAGAACCTGGTCTGCGACACCACGTAGCCCGCGCCGGCGCCACCGGGTGCCTTGGCCACCGTGTCGCCCACGAAGCTGAGCTTGCCGCCCCCACCTTCGGCGTCGTACATCGTTCGCGCTCCCCTCACGCCGACCGCCGATCAATGATGGCACAGCAGGTCAGGGCGGTCCGGCGGTTCGACCGGGTTACTCCTGCTGGGGGATGGCGGCCCAGGTGGCAGCCGCTAGCCGTGGGCTTCCCGCTGGTCTGGTCGTGGCTGGTCTGGTCGTGGCGTTGCTGGTCGGCATGCGGGCGAGTGCGGTGATGGCGGTGGCGAGGGCGAGCGCGGCTCGGAGACCCCGGCTACTCCTGCTGGGGATGTCCGATCTGTTCAAGACCGGTGTGAGCAGGCGGAATAGGTTTGGGGGCATGTTTGAGTCGGCGAGGGTGTTCGTGTGGCGCAATGCGCGGGTGTTGGAGCAGCGGCGGTTTGGGTTTTTGTTTGGGGGTGGGGGTGGGGGTGGGGGTGGTGAGGCTGTTGTGGCGGCTGCGGGGGCTTACCGGAACGGGGATGGGGGGTTTGGGCATGCGCTTGAGCCTGATGGGCGGGGGCCTACCAGTCAGCCGTTGCACACCTTCACCGCGTTGAACCTGTTGCACGAGGTGGGGGACTCCTCGTTCGTGGCGGGGGCGGTGGGGTTCTTTGCGGGGGTGGCTGGGGCGGATGGGGGGTTGCCGAACTGTTTGGAGACTGCTCGGGAGCATCCTCGGGCGCCGTGGTGGCAGGTGGGGGCTGGGACGGATCTGTTGATGACTGCCTTGGCTGTGAGCGTCCTGCACAGGTTCGGGGTTGAGGATCCCTGGGTGGAGCGGGCTACGGCGTTGGTGTGGGACATGGTCGACGGGCTGGGTGACACCCATCCGTATGAGGTCAACGCGTGTGTGCGGTTCCTTGATGCGGTGCCGGATCGGGTGCGGGCTGAGGGTGTGGCTGCGCGGTTGGGGGAGCTGGTTCGGGAGCGCGGGCTGGTTGATCTGGGGGACGGGCGGGCGTCTGAGGGGTATGCGGAAGGGGAGACGCACAAGCCGCACCACTACGCGCCTTCGCCGGACAGTCTGGCTCGGCGGTGGTTCAGTGATGATGAGATGGCGCGTGATCTTGATCTGCTCGCTGCTGGTCAGCAGGATGATGGTGGGTGGACGTTTCCCTGGGCCGCGTGGGCGCCGGTGACTACCTACGAGTGGCGGCCGATCGTGACGATTGAGGCGTTGAAGACGCTCAAGGCCTACGGCTGGACCAGTTGACGCAGTGGCACGCCTGCCAGCTCCTTCACTTCGCGTGACAGGTGTGCCTGATCGGAGTACCCCGTTCGGTACGCGATGTCGGCGAACGGCACGCCCTGCCACGCCAGCTTGACCGCTCGGTCGAAGCGGAGCACGCGGTGCAGGAGCTTGGGGCCGTAGCCGAACGCGTCGAGGGAACGGCGGTGCAGTTGGCGGGTGCTGAGGCCTAGGTTGTCCGCGATGTCGGAGACGGCGGTCGAGGTGCGGGCGGCGTGCGCCACCGCCTGGGTTAGTGGGTCCGGTGGGGTGGTGCGTAGGCGGGTCAGGGCGGCTTCCGCCAGCACCGCGCACGGGTCTGGGGCCGCTGCCAGCGTGTCTTCCAGTTCGGGGGAACGGCCCCACAGCTCGGTCAGCGGGACGCGCAGGTCGCGCAGCGCGTGGGCGGGGACGCCGAGGATCGACGGGCCGACGCCGGGGCCGAAGCGGACGCCGTACAGCGTGCCGGGGGACATGGTCGTGAGGTGGCCCGTGGTGTCGGGCCCCGCGACGAACAGGGCGCCGGACGAGGACCACATCAGGTCGGTGCAGCCGTCCGGGACGACGCGGCCGGTCGTCGCGACGGCGGATGACCGGCGCCAGGCGCAGGCGAGTCCGGCGGCTGGGCGCTCGACGTAGCCGGTCTCCACACCTCCACGCTAAACGAGGTGGAGGTGGCGGGCCGCGGAGGAGGAGGCATCCGCGGCCCGCCACGGGTCAGGTGCCGAACTTGACCCAGTTGACGCTCACGTACGCGGCGGGCTGGCCGCTGGTGAAGGTGACGTAGACGTCGTGCGTGCCGGTGACGCCGGCGATGTTCGCCGGGACGGTCCGCCAGCTCTGCCAACCGCCGGTGTTGGCGATGGCGAAGCTGCCGATCGGGGCGGCCGTGGGGCTGTCCAGCCGGACCTCCACCAGCCCGCTCACGCCGCCCGCCGCGCCCGACGCCGCACGGGCGACGAACTGGGTGGCCGTGCCCGAGCCGAAGCGGACGCCGGAGAATCGAAGACGGTCACCGTTCTTGAGCTGGCCCACGTCCTGGCCGCCCTCGGAACACGCTTCGACGGTGCCGCCCGAGCGGGATGTGGCCTGCTCGGCCTGGATCTCGGCGTACGCGTCCCAGCCGCTGCCGCCGGGCGGGGTGGTCGTGGTGGTCGTCGGGGGAGTGGTGCCGCCGCCGGCCGTCCAGACCGCCACGTAGTCCACGACCAGCGAGTGGCCCGGGACGGTCGCGGCGGTCGGGGTGCCGAAGCCGGCGACGCCGTTGGGGAACGCGCCGCCCATCGCCAGGTTCAGCAGGATGAAGTAGCCCGCGTGGCCGGTCATGTTGTTCCACGTCGTGGCGTCGAACTGGTTCTGGTTGACGCTGTGGAACTGCTGGCCGTCCACGTACCACCGGAACTGCTTCGGGCTGACGCTCTCGTCCCACTCGAAGCGGTAGGTGTGGAAGGCGGACTGGCACGTCGAGCCGGGGCACGCGCGGCTCGCGCCCAGGCCGTTGGTCTCGTTGCACGGCCCGCCGGGGTTCACGCCGCAGTGCAGCACGCCCCACACGGAGTTGATGCCGTTGACGTTCTCCATGATGTCGAACTCGCCGATGGCGGGCCAGTTCCAGTAGTTGCCGCGGTAGGGCGAGCCGAGCGCCCAGAACGCGGGCCAGTAGCCGAGGGCTGCGTTGCCGGTGACGTTCGGCATCTGGATGCGGCCCTCGATGGCGAGCTTGCCGCCCGAGGGCGGGCGGAAGTTCGCGCGCTGGGTCTCGATGCGGGCGGACGTCCAATTCCCCGCGCCGTCGCGCAGCGCGGTGATGCGGAGGTTGCCGCTGCCGTCGAGGCGGATGTTGGAGGTGGAGGTGGTGTAGTTCTGGATCTCGCCGGTGCCCCAGTTGCCGGGGCCGCCGGGGTAGCCGTGGCCGGTGTCGAAGATCCAGTTGGCGCCGGAGGGCAGGGTGTTCGCGGCGCCGTTGAAGTCGTCGCTCCACTGGAGCGTCCAGCCGGGTGGCGTGGACGGGACCGAGGCGTCCGCCGACATCGTGGCGAAGACCGCGGCGGGAACGGCGGTGAGCAGGGCGGCGGCGGTGGCGAGCACGCGCCGCCGGCGGCTGGTTTCCATGCGCGGGTGACCTCCTTGTCACTCGTTCTGCACGGCAACAAATTCGGGTGTGCGTTCATGAGAGCGCTCTCATGGCCGAGACTCAATCGACCGAACGGCGCAATGCGCTATTTGGCGTCCGCGTAGGTCTCCACCGGGACGGCGTGGATGGGGAAGCGGACGGGTGTAGGACCGAAGACAAGGGAGGAAGCCTCCACCCCTGCCGCGGTGATCTCGGCGCACACCGTGTCGGCCGACTCGGCCGGGGTGTGGACCAGGACCTCGTCGTGTTGGAAGAAGACCAGGTGGGCGCCGGGGGCTGTTCGGTGCAGGCGTCTTCGCAGGGCACCCAGGAGGGCCGCGGTCCAGTCGGCGGCGCTGGCCTGGACCACGAAGTTGCGGGTGAACCTGCCCCAGTCCCGGGCGGCTCTGCGGGACTGGCGGGCGGCGTCCTCGCCGTCGTCCGGGTTGCCGGTCAGCGCGTGCCACGCCTCCGACGGGGTGGGGCTGGTGCGGCCCAGTTGGGACCTGACCATCCGGCCCTGTTCGCCGGCCACGGCGGCGGCCTCCACGTAGCCGACCGCCTCGGGGAAGCGGCGTCTCAGGACGGCCAGCAGCGGGCCGGCCTCGCCGCTGGTGCCGCCGTACATGGCGGACAGCATGGCGATCTTCGCCCGGCCCCGCTCGCCGTCGAACGCGTCCGCCGCCAGCGTGGTGTACAGGTCGTCGTCGCCGGCGACCTCGGCCAGGCGGCGGTCGCCCGACAGCGCCGCCAGGACCCTCGGCTCCAGCTGGGACGCGTCCGCCGCCACCAGGAGCCAACCCGGATCGGCGACCACGGCGCGGCGCAGTGTTCGGGGGATCTGGAGAGCGGCGCCGCCGCGGGTTGCCCATCGGCCCGACACGACGCCGCCCACGACGTAGTCGGGGCGGAAACGGCCCTGCGACACCCACTGGTCCAGCCACGTCCAGCCGTGCGCCACCCACAGCCGCGCGAGTTCCTTGTACTCCAACAAAGGCGCTACCGCGGGGTGGTCGACGCCCTTCAGCACCCAGGCACGAGCCGAGGGGACGTCGATGCCCTCGCGGCCGAACGCGCGCACGATGCTGGCGGGAGCGTCCGGGTTCACCGCCTTGCCGCCGAACGCCGTGGTGATGCGGTCGGCGAGGTCGGCCAGTTTCGCGGGGCGCGCGCCGTTGACGGGACGGGGGCCGAGCATCTCCGTCAGCAAGCGGTCGTGGACGTCCTCGCGCCACGGCAGGCCGTGGAACGTCATCTCGGCCGCCGCCAAGGCGCTGGCGGACTCGGCGGCGCACAGCAGGCGCAGGCGGTCGGCGTGCGGCAGGTCTGTGAGCACGCGTTGCTGTTCGGCGTGCACGGCGATGACGGCTTCCAGCGGGTCCGTGTCGCCGGGCAGCGGGTCGCGTTCGGGCTCGAAGAGGGTGGGTTGGGACTCGCGTTTGCGCGGACCCTGGTCCTCGGGCACCGGCAGCCCCCGCAGGCGCGCCACGGCCGCGCCCAAGCCCCGCGGCTCGCGGTGCCTGCCCTGGTAGGACAGCAGCAGCGACTCCACGTGCCACAGGTCCAGGCACCGCTCCACCCGCACACCCCGGGCCAGCAGGTCGGGGTAGACCTCCGCCGTGGACGCCCACAGCCAGCGCGGCTTGCGCTGCTCCCACTCGGCCACGGCGGCGGCCAGGTCGGACGTCTCGACCACCGGTCCGGTGGGCACGCCGGCGTCGGAGAGCGGCCGGAGGCGACCGGCGTTCTCCGCGTGCGGCACCAGAGCGATGAACATGACTCGAATTGTGCCGACGACCCCCGACAATTTCCGGCGGTTCCGGGTCGAGCGGTACCAACCCGATCGTGGTTCGCGGTCGGGTGCAGGATATGGGCCCGTGATCGGATCGCCTGGCGCGCTGCTGGACCCGTGGCACGAGGTCGTGCCCTTCCACGGCCGGACCGCCGAACTCGCGGAGCTGGCGCGCTGGCGGGACGCGGCCGTGCCGCGGTCGGTGCTGCTCCTGCACGGCCGGTCCGGCGTGGGCAAGACGCGGCTGGCGCGGCAGTTCGCCGGCGTGGTCGTGCTCGACGACGCCGACCTGCTGCCGTGGCACGACGTGCAGGCCGTGCTGCGCGAGGGTCCGGCCCGGGTGCTGCTGGTCGCCCGCACCGCCGGCTGGTGGTGGTCGGCCACCCGCCAGCGCGCCGCCGACCTGCACTACGGGAGCGAGGACCTCGAACTCAGACCCTGTCCCGAGGATCACGGCACGTCGTTCGTGCTCGCGTGCCAGCGGTTCGCGGACGTGCTGGCGCGGCCTCGACCGCACGTCCAGGCCCCGCCCTGCGAAACCTTCTACGACCTGCACCTGGCCGCCCTCGCCGCCGTCCACGGCGACCGAGCGGACCACCCCGTCGACCGCGTCCGCCGCCTGATCAGCGTCGACCCGAACCCGCCCACGACCGGCCGCCTCGCGGAGGACGTGCTGGCCGTGACCCTGCTGGACAACCGCATCGCACCCGCGCCGGACGCCGTGGACACCCTGTTGCGCGCCGCCGAGCGCTGGCCGCACGTCCGCGACCGTGCGGTCGAGCTGTTCACCGCCGACCCCGGACTGGTCGCGAAGGCGGGCACCGGGCCGCTGCGGGTGCTGGCGGACCACCCGGAAGTCGTTGCGCGCCAAGTGTTCGACGACCCGCGCTGCCACGGCGACGTCCTGCCCGCGCTGCTCACCCGAGCGCTGCTGAGAAAAGCCGAGGACCTGCCCGAACGGGCCGAGCTGAACGGACTGCTCAGCGCCCGCGCCGCGCTCGCCGGCCTGCGCGAGGAAGCCGTGCAGGCCTCACGGGCGCAGGTCGCGCTGTACCGGCAGCTGGTCGACCGGGACCCCGTCGAGCACCGGCCCGCGCTCGCGGACGCCCTGGGTGACTTGAGCCTGCGCCTGGTGGCGTGCGAGGACCCCGGGGAAGCGCTCGCGGCGGCGCAGGAATCCGTGGCGTGGTGCCGGCTCGTGCGCGTGGACGACCCGGACGGCGTGGGTCGGCTCGCCGCCGCGCTGGACCGGCTGGGCCTGCGGTACGCGGCGGTCGGCCGCCGGGACGAGGCCGCGGCGGCGGTCACCGAGTCCGCCGCGCTGTTCGAGGACCTGGCCCGGCGCGACCCCACGTTGTTCCGGCTGGACGCGGCGAAGGCCGTCCACCACCTCGCGGCCCGGCTGTTCGACGTGGGCAGGCGTGCGGAGGCCGGGCACGCGACCCGGCGCGCGGTGCTCCAGTGGCGAGCCGTCGCGGGCGACGACCCGCGCTACGAAGCCGAGTTCGCCCGAACGCTGCGGTCCGTCGCGGCGCTGCTGGCGCGGCACGGCAGGCCCACGGAGGCGGCGGCGGTGGTGCGGGAGTCGATCGGCGTGCTGCGCCGGCTGGCCGAGGTCAACCCGCGCGACTTCGAACCGGCCTTGGCCTCCGCGCTGGGCGACCTGGGCGTCCTGTTCCGCCGGCTGGACCGCCGGTCGGAGGCGGCGCAGGCGTTCGGGGACGCCGTGGCGGCGTGGCGGCGGGTGCCCGGGGCGGCGGCGCGGCTGGCCGGCGCGTGGCACCGGCTGGCCGACAGCGCGGTCACCAACGAGGACGCCCGGGTCGGCGCGCGCATGGCGGTCCTGCTGTGGCACCTGACCGGGCACCGCGACGAGGTCCGGCACGCCGAGACGCTGTCGCTGTACGCGCGGCGGTGCGCGGAGGCCGGCGCGGACCTCGACCGCGCGCTGGCGGCGGCGCACCGGGCGGTCGAGCTGCTGCGCGCCGCACGGGCCGAACCGGAACGGCTGGCCCGCGCGGAGCACGCGGTGGAACTGGTGGTCCGGGCGCACACGGCGACCCGGGACCTGCCCAGTTCCTCGTGATCAGTTCTTCGTGACCAGGGACCGCAGGAAGAACGCCACGTTCGCCGGGCGCTCGGCCAGCCGCCGCATGAAGTAGCCGTACCACTCGTCGCCGTACGGCACGTAGACGCGCATCCGGTTGCCCTCGGCGGCGATCCGCTTCTGCTCCTCGGGCCGGATGCCGTACAGCATCTGGAACTCGTAGGAGTCCTTCGCCCGGTCCCGGGCCAGGTCCGCCGCGATGGCGATCAGGCACGGGTCGTGCGAGGCGACCATCGGGTAGCCCTCGCCCCTCATCAGGACCTTCAGGCACCGCACGTACGACAGGTCCACTTCGGACTTGTCCTGGTAGGCCACGGACGCGGGCTCCTGGTAGGCGCCCTTGCACAGCCGCACGCGCGATCCGGCGTGCGCCAGGTCCCGGCAGTCCTGCTCGGTGCGCTTGAGGTAGGCCTGGAGCACCGCGCCGACCCACGGGAAGTCCAGCCGCAGCTCGCGCAGGATGCCCAGCGTGGAGTCAGTGGTGGTGTGGTCCTCCATGTCCAGGGTGACGGTCGTGCCGACGACCCCGGCGGCCGAGCAGATCTTCCGGGCGTTCTCCAGGGCGATCTTCTCGCCGTCCACGGGCAGGAACTGGCCCACCGCGGACAGCTTCACCGACACCTCGGCGCGGTCGGCGTAGCCCGCGTCCTGGAGCCTGCCCAGCAGGGTCAGGTACGCCTCGACGGTGGCGGTGGCCTGGGTGGCGTCGCGGGTGTCCTCGCCGAGGTGGTCCAGCGTGACCAGGCGGCCGTCGGCCAGGACCTCCCCGGTGGTGGCGACGGCCGAGTCGACGTCGTCCCCGGCGATGAACCGCTGCACCACGGGCTTGGTCAGCGGGGTGCTCTCGACGAGCGTGCGGATGGCGCCGGACCGCGAGGCGGCCAGCAGGGTGGAGCGCAGCATGGTCACCCCTGGTGCGGGTAGCGGTAGGACGTCGGCGGCACGAAGGTCTCCTTGATGGAGCGCGGGCTGACCCAGCGCAGGAGGTTGTGCACCGAGCCGGCCTTGTCGTTGGTGCCCGAGGCCCGGCCGCCGCCGAACGGCTGCTGCCCGACGACCGCGCCCGTGGGCTTGTCGTTCACGTAGAAGTTGCCCGCCGCGAAGCGCAGGTATTCCTGGGCGTGCGAGATGGCGGTGCGGTCCTGCGCGATCACGGCGCCGGTGAGGCCGTAGGGGGCGGCGCTCTCCATCTGCTTGAGCACGGTGTCGTAGTCGGCGTCGTCGTAAACGTGCACCGCGAGGACCGGGCCGAAGTACTCGGTCGTGAACACCTCGTGGTCCGGGTTGCTGCCCAGGAGCACGGTCGGGCGCACGAAGAAGCCGTCGGTGTCGTCGGCCGTGCCACCGGCGGCGATCTCGAGGGAATCGTCGTTGCGGGCCGCGTGCAGGACGCCTGAGAGCTTGTCGAACGAGCGCCGGTCGATGACCGCGCCGAGGAAGTTCGAGAAGTCGGTGACGTCACCCATCGTGAGCGACTCGACCTCGGCGAGGAAGTCGTCCTTCAGCCGGTTCCAGACCGACCGCGGCACGTAGGCGCGGGAGGCCGCCGAGCACTTCTGCCCCTGGTACTCGAACGCACCCCGGACCAGCGCCGTGCGCAGCACGTCCACGTCGGCGGACGGGTGGGCGAGCACGAAGTCCTTGCCGCCGGTCTCGCCGACGATCCGCGGGTAGGAGCGGTAGCCCGCGATGTTCGCGCCGACCTGACCCCACAGGTGCTGGAAGGTCTTGGTCGAGCCGGTGAAGTGGATGCCCGCGAGGTCCGGGTCGGTCAGGGCGACCTCGGAGACCGCCAGGCCGTCACCGGGGAGGAGGTTGATCACGCCCGGCGGCATGCCGGCCTCTTCGAGCAGGCGCATGGTGAGGTGCGCGGCGAAGCTCTGCGTCGGCGAGGGCTTCCACAGGACGACGTTGCCCATGAGCGCGGGGGCGGTGGGGAGGTTGCCCGCGATGGCGGTGAAGTTGAAGGGCGTGATCGCGTAGACGAACCCCTCCAGCGGCCGGTGGTCCGTGCGGTTCCACACGCCGGGCGAGGACTGCGGCTGCTCGGAGATCAGCTGCTTGCCGAACGCGACGTTGAAGCGCCAGAAGTCGATCAGCTCGCACGCGGCGTCGATCTCGGCCTGGATGGCCGTCTTCGACTGCCCGAGCATGGTGGCCGCGTTGAGCGTCTGCCGCCAGGGGCCGGCGAGGAGGTCGGCGGCCTTGAGCAGGATCGCGGCACGGTCGTCGAAGGACAGCGCGCGCCAGGCGGGCGCAGCGGCCTTGGCGGCGGCGATGGCGTCCCGGGTGTCCTGCTGGGCGGCCCCGTGCAGGGTGCCCAACACGGCCCGGTGGTTGTGCGGCTGCACGACGTCGAACCGGTCGCCGGAGCCGACACGCTGCTCGCCACCGATGGTCAGGGTCAGTTCGAGGGGCTCCTTGGCCAACTCGGCCAGCTTCGCCTGTAGCTGCGCGCGCTCCGGGGTACCGGGGGCGTAGCTGAGGACGGGCTCGTTCGCCGGCACGGGGACCCTGGTCACGGCATCCACAAGCAGCTCCTTCGCCACGTGGTCAGTGGTCTTCGGGGGGTGTTCCGGGTGTCCGTTCACGGTAGGGCGGTGAGGGCTGCGGGCTGTTGTCCGAACGTCTAGGCTTGCCGCCTCGCGGTTGTGCGAACGGACAAAGAGTGGGCCGGTCGGCCGCCGCCGAAGGAGGGTCGATGCACCCCATCCGCCGTTTGCGTCCGGGGGCCGCTCGCGCAGCAGGACTTCCTGGCCCGCCCGTCGCGGCTCTTGGCGCGCGCAGCGCGGTCTTCGCGCGCGCAGCGCGCGGTAGGTGTTACCTACAAGTGGAGGGCCTCGGTTCCCCCACCGTATGGCCTGCCCGA
>NZ_JBBEGC010000129.1:0-19964 GCF_037401995.1 Saccharothrix sp. CCNWYY140 | reverse complement strand
AGCCCTTCGGGCAGGCCATACGGGGATGACACAAGCAAGAAGCCCAAGTTGAGTTGTGTCCTCCCCGGCGGACTGCCGCTTGCCGGCTTCGCCGAAGGGCTGCGCTGCGCGCCCGCCTAGGAGCGCGCAGCGGGTTTTTCAGTGTGCGGAATCCAGCAAAGTGCGCTGGTCTGCCGTCAGCTCCAAGTCGACTGCTTCGAGGCTCTCGTTGAGCTGGTCCACCGTCGAAGCGCCGATCAGCGGGATCACCGGGAGGTCCCCGCCGATCATCCACGACAACACCACCTGGTTGGCGGTAGCTCCCGTTTCCCGGACTACCTCGTGCAAAGCCGCCAAACGGGCTTTGGTGCCCGCGTGGTCGTGTAGTTCGCCCAGGGGGCGGTCCTCGCGTACGTATGCGCCGGACAGCAAAGGTGTGTAGGCGATGAGGGTCAGGTCGGGTCGGTCGCGCAGGTAGGTCATCAGCTCGGCGCTGAAGAGGCCCTGGTCGCCGTCCTTCGACCGGCGGCCCGGGACGTCGCCGCGGGGTCGCAGGTAGGTGTGGTGGTACTGGAGGACCTCGTAGGACGGCAGGCCCGCGCTGTCTGCCAGTGAGCGCCAGCGTTCCAGGCGCCACGACCAGTGGTTGCTGGCGCCCAGCATGGCTACCGTCCCGTCCGCCACCAGCTCGGCGAAGGTCGCGACGATCTCCTCCTGGGGCACGGTCAGGTCGTCGGTGTGGGCGTAGAGCAGGTCCAGGCGCTCGACGCCCAGGTTCTCCCGGCTGCGTGCCGACGACGTGCGGATCGCCTCCGGGGTCAGGCCCTCCAGGTTGAAGAAGTTCCGGCCCGGGGTCTTCGGACGGCCGCCCAGCTTGGTCGCGATCACGACCTCGTCGGTGATGCCCCTGCTACGCCGCCACCGGCCCAGCAGGGCCTCGCTCTCGCCGCCCTGGGTGCCGTTGACCCAGAAGGCGTAGTTGTTGGCGGTGTCCAGGAACGTCCCGCCGGCCTCGACGAAACGGTCGAGCACGGCGAACGACCGTTCCTCCTCGACTACCGTCCCGAACAGCATGGCCCCCAGGGCGAGCACGCTGACTTCACGCCGGTGGTCCGGGTCGGTGCCGATCTTCCGATACTTCATCCACGCTCCCCTGCGGTGGGTGAACCTTCGGCGGTCATCGTGCCGGCCACGTACAAGTGGTCCAGGCCGACGTACGCGAGGTTCGGGCCCCACTCCACGCCGTTGTCCGCCAAGGCCGCGTCCGGGAAGCGCCGCACGAACCGCCGCAGGACGGTGGCCGCCTCCAGCCGGGACAGGGGTGCGCCGATGCAGTAATGGGCGCCGTGGCCGAACACCAGGTGGCGTTCGGCGCGTTCGCCGACCGGGGTCGTCCAGTCCTGGTCGAACAGGCCGCCGCCGGCCAGCGACACCAGGACCAGGTCGCCCTCGCGCAGCGACCGGCCCTCGAACTCCAGGTCCGCGGCGACCACCCGGCCGACGTTGCGCAGCGGCGGGCGCTTCTCCAGCACCGACTCGACCAGGGACTCCACCTCGCCGGGCCGGTCGGCTTCGACGCGTTCCCACAGTGCCCGGTCGTCCAGCACGGCCAGCAGGCACGACCCGATCAGCGACGCCGTGGTCTCCAGGCCGCCGAACAGGATCATCGACCAGGTGGCCGTGGTGCGGGCGCGGTTCTCCGGGGTGTCGCGGGGGAAGCCGTCCAGGGCCGGTGAGCCGGCCAGGGCCTCGGTCATCTCCAGCATGACCCGGTGCGCGGCCTCGGCGTGGTCGCGCCGGTACATCGCGGCGATGAACCCGGACAGGGTCTTGGACCAGGTGTGCAGCACGGCCGGTTCCTGTGGCACGCCGACGATGTGGCCCATGACCCGCCCGGACACGCCCTCGGCCACGGTCGGGACGGCGTCGTGCGAAGGGTCGGCGGCCAGGTCGTCCAGGCACGCGTCCACGATCTGCTCGACCACGGGTCCCAATGACCGGGTGAAGGACGCGGAGAACAGGCGCTGCATGGGTTTGCGCAGCGCCGCGTGCTCCTCGCCGTCGGTGTGCACGAACCACAGCCGCAGGAACTCGGTCAGCGCCCGGTGCTCCCGGCGGCTCTCCTCGGTCATGTACAGCTCGCCCAGCCGCTTGGACGTCTGCGACGAGAACCCCGGGTGGTTGAGCACGACCCGGGCCAGCGCCGGGTCGGAGACGACCCAGCACTCCAGCCCGTCGTCCCACTCCATGCCGCGCACTTCGTCGCGGACCGCCCCGGTCACGACTTCGCCGCCTCGATGAGCCCGTTGAGCCCGGCCGGGGTGGGCGCGAGCAGGAAGTCCCGCAGCCGCACGGACACGCCGAGCTCGTCGCGGACCAGCCGCAGCAGCTTGACCGCGCCCATCGAGTTGCCGCCGATGGTGAAGAAGTCGGTGTCGGCGGTCAGCTCGACCGGCTTGTCCAGCACCCGGGCGAACAGCGACGGCGCGGTGCCCAGCGGGTTGGCCGCGGGTGCGGCGGTCCGCTGGCCGGCGGGGGCGGCGACGGCGGCCAGGGCGCGGCGGTCGACCTTGCCGTTGCCGGTCACCGGCAGCTTGTCCACCACCGCCCACAGGCTCGGCACCATGTAGGCGGGCAGGCGGTCGGCGACCAGGTCGCGCAGCTCGTCGGTGCCCACCTCTTGAGCGGGCACGATCGCCGCCAGGAGTCGCTTGTCGGCACTGTCCCCGTCCGTGACGACCACGGCCGCGTCGCGCACGCGCGGGTCGGCGGCGAGCACGTCGGCGATGGCGGACAGCTCGATGCGGAACCCGCGCAGCTTCACCTGGTCGTCGCGGCGGCCCAGGAAGCGCAGGCGGCCCGCGCGGTCGATCCGGACCAGGTCACCGGTGCGGTAGAGCCGGTCGGGGACGTCCGGGGAGAAGTGCCCGAACCCGCGCGCCGACTCGGCCTCGTCGGCCACGTAGCCCTGCGCCAGGCCCTCGCCCGCCGCGTACAGCTCGCCGACCGCGCCGGGCGGCACGACCCGGTGGCGGCGGTCCAGGACGTGCACGCGCGTGCCGGGCAGCGGGGTGCCGATGGGCAGCGGGCCGTCGACCTCCGCCAGGGACGTGACCGAGTGGGTGGTGGTGAAGGTGGTGTTCTCGGTCGGGCCGTAGCCGTTGGTCACGACGATGCCGGGGTGGCGTTCCAGCACCCGCGCCACGTGGGCGTGCGGGACGACGTCACCGCCGGTGATCAGCTGCCGCAGCCCGCCCAGCCCGGCCGGCGCGAACTCCTCGACCAGCCGGAACAGGCCCGCGGTCAGCCACGCCACGGTGACCCCGCGCTCCAGCAGGAACCCGCTCAGCTCGCTGGGCGAGGGCAGGCCCGCCGGGTGCACCTCCAGCGCCGCCCCGCCGGCCAGGGGTCCCCACAGCTCCAGCGTGGAGGCGTCGAAGGCCAGCGGGGACAGCCGCAGCATCCGGTCCTCAGGTCCGAAGTGGACGAAGTCCGGCTCGTGGACCAGGCGCACGACCGCCCGGTGCGGCACGGCGACGCCCTTGGGCAGGCCCGTCGAGCCGGAGGTGAAGGCGATGTAGGCCAGGTCGTCGGGACCGGTGTCCGCAGGTGCCTCGTCCGAGGGCTCCCAGGACGGTTCCCAGGTCGCGCAGGCCGGGACGCCGAAGACGTCCTTGGTGGCCAGGACGGCCTTGGGCGCGGCCTTGGCCAGGATGTGCCGGACCTGCTGCTCGGGCTGGCTCAGGTCCACGCCCACGTACGCGGCGCCCGCCCACGCGATGCCCAGCACGGCCACGACCTCGGCGATCGACCGGTCCAGCGCCACCAGCACCCGGTCGCCACGGCCCACACCGAGCTCCCGCAGCCGCCGCGCCTGCTCGGCCGCCGCGCCCGCGAGCTGCGCGTACGTCAACTCCAGGTCGCCCTCGCGCACGGCCACGGCGTCCGGGGTGCGCTGGGCGGCGGCCCGGAACAAGCCGTCCGCGGTGGTCTCCGGGAAGTTCCGGCGGGTCTGGTTGATCCGCTCCAGCACGGCCTTGCGCTCGGCGGAGAGGCACCGCAGGTCTTCCAGCTTGCCGGTCGCCGTGGCCAGCTCCCGCACGGCGGAGGTGTAGTCGTCCAGGAACGCCCGGGCGTCGGCGGTGTCCCACAGCGCGGTGGCGAACTCCAGTTGCGCGCCCAGCGACGGGCGGGACCGGCCGAACAGCAGCGACAGGTCGAACTGGGCGCCGCCGCCGTGGCCCTCCTCGACCCGCAGGTGGACGTCCCCCGCCTCGATGCGCTGCGGCACCAACTGGTCGTGCATGCCGAAGGACACCTGCACCAGCGGGTGCGCGCTCAGCCCGCGCTCCACGCCCAGCCGGGCGACCAGCTCGTCGAAGGGCAGCGCGCCCGCCTCGATGCTGCGGGCCAGCGAGTCCTGCACCGCGCGCAGGTAGTCCGCCGCCGGGGCGTCGTCGTCCACCTCGACCAGGACCGGCACCAGGTTGCCCGCGACCGCGATCAGCTCGGCCAGCTCGGCGGTGTCGCGGCCGTAGAGGGAGACGCCGACCAGCAGCCGGTCCACGCCCGCCCAGCGGCTCAGGGCGAGGCCGTAGGAGGCCAGGAGCAGGGCGAACGTGGTGATGCCGAGGTCCTTGGCACGGGACTCGACCAGGGTGCTCAGCTCGGTGTCGAGGTCGAGCGGGATGCGGTCGCCGGCCGGGTCCTGGACGGTCGGGCGGGGCGCGTCGGTGGGCAGTTCGAGGACGGTGGGCACGCCGTCGAGGTGCTTGAGCCAGAACTCGCCGAGGCGGTCCCACTCGCCGCTCGCGCGGTCCTGCTCGTGGCGGCGCAGCAACGCTTCCGTGGTGGGCGCGGGGTCGGTCTTGACGGCCTGGCCGTCCTTCAACGCCCAGTAGTTCGTGAACAGCTCGTCGAGGAGGAGGCCGACCGCCCAGCCGTCGAGCAGGACGTGGTGGGCGACCAGGACGACGGCCTGTTTCCCGCCGCCCGAGACGAACAGGTAGCGCAGCGGGGGCGCGGCGGTGAGGTCGAACGGGACGCGGCCCTGCTCGGCGGCGGTGGCGCGGACGAACTCCGCGAAGTCCGGGCCGTCGTGGGCGATGTCCACGATCTCGGGCTCGGCGTCGTCCAGCACGACCGGCGTGACCTCGCCGTCCTGCTCGCGCAGCAGCGTGCGCAGGGTGGCGTGGCGGGCCGTGGTGGCGCGGGCGGCCCGGCCGAAGACCTCGCGGTCCAGCGTTCCGCTGTCCACGAACGACGTGAACACGAGGTTGTAGGTGGAGCCGCCGAGCACGTTGTCGACCAGCCACATGCCCCGCTGCGTCGGGGTGAGGGTCGGCGTCGGCGCGTCCGGGGCCGGCGCGGCGGGGCCGGTGCCGACCGCGCCGGCCAGCACCGCGCCCAGCGGGGTGGACGAGAGCAGCTCCGCCACCGACAGCCGCAGCCCCAGCTTCTCCTGCGCCAGGGCGGTCAGCCGCATGGCGCGCAGCGAGTCGCCGCCCAGGGCGATGAAGCTGGAACCGGCGAACCCCGCCCTGTCCGTCGCCGGTCCGAGGACCGAGAGCGCGTACTCGTCCAGTGACATGCCGACCTCCGGGTCTTGAGTGGAACTGCCGCCGTGCCGCGCGGAAGCGGTCACGGACGCGCTAAGAGCGCCGCGTCGGCACTGCGGCAGAGGGCGACGGAGGAGTCGGACGGACTTCCGGAAACCAGCGAACCGGCGCGGCGGTGTGGTTCCGATTCACGCGCCATTGCGCAGAGTCCCCCAGCCAGTCACATTTTCCCCCGATGTCAGCGACTCTAAAAGCGCTCTTCGAACCGTGTCAACACCACTCGTTCGGCCCGGCGAAGCATTCTGTGAAGGTGGATTATTCCACTCGACCGGCGAATCGACTAATAGCGCTCGCGCGCGCCTACCAGTATTTCCGGGATCATTTCAACGCCGACCTTCGTGAAGGCGCAGCGCCGTGTCGACCACCTCCCGGCTGTCGGCGTGCAGGGCTTGCGCGGCGGTCTGGCCGGTCGCCGCGAGGTAGGCGTCGACCAGGCGGTTGCCCACCGCGTACCCGGCGCCGTCGGGCAGGCCGACCGGGGTGCCGCCGTAGCGGATCGCGGTGGCGTCGCCGTGCACCCAGGCCGTGAAGTTCTGCATGCCGGTGACGCCGAGGCCGGAGACGACCTTGTCGAACACGGCGTCGTCGTGCAGGTGCGGCACACCGAGGCGGGCGTAGCCGAGTTCATCGCCGTACAGCTGACGAGCAAAGGCGTCGGCCAAGCCTTCGGACACCACCTGCTCCCCCACCGTGACCGTGGCCGGGTTCCACACCACACCGCCGGGGGCGTAGCGCAGGTTGTGGTTCAGCTCGTGCACCGCGGTGGCCTCCAGCCGGGCCAGGTTCTCGGGGTAGGGCCAGAAGTTCAGGTACAGGTACCCGGTCACGCTCCCGTTGGCCGTCATGCCCAGAGCTGGCCCCATGAAGTGCGCGTCACCGGGGTCGCCGAGGACGATGAGGACGGTCAGGTCCGGCACCGCGATCCCCGGTGTGGCAGCGAGTTGCACCTTCACGGCGTCCTCCAGCGCCCGCCCGATCCGGCCCCACGCGTCGGCGTCGTGCAGTGCCTCCAACGCTTCCCGGCACCGGTCCTCGTCGCGGTCGAGCGGGAAGCCGGAGCCCATGCCGTGCATCGCCACCAGGTCGACCTCGCCGGGGAAGTACTTGTACATGCCGGCGGCGGGTTCCAGCATGTCCCTGAGCAGCCCGGCTCGTCGTGCTCGCGGGGCGTGCAGGATCTCGCGCATGGCGGGGTAGGTGTCGAGGACCGTGATCGTCATGCGGCCGACGCTAAACCTTCCAGCTACGTCAACCTCAAGCCCATTGTGGACGGACGCCGGCGGTGTGCCCCACACCACACCCGACCACTGTCACGTTCCGCGCCCGCGTCTCGCTCTGTCGTGGACCGCAACGGTGAGAGGAGTGGACGATGCGCCAAGGCGTGATCGTGAAGTCGGTGGTGGTGCTGGGCGGACTGGTGATGCTGGCCGCGGGCGTGTGGGGCCGGGTGGACCCGGCGAGCTTCGCCCGGTTCACCAACTGGCCCAACCACGAGCACTTCCTGCACGACGCCGGGGTGTTCCAGATCGGCATCGGCCTGATGATGCTGTCCGCCTTGGTGTGGCGGGACGTGATCGCGGTGGTGCTGGCCGGTTTCACGGTGACCACCGCACTGCACGCGGCCAACCACGCGCTAGACCTCGACCTGGGCGGCAACAAGACCGACCCGTGGCTGCTCGCGGCGCTGGCCCTGGTGGGGTTGGTGGGATGGGTGGCCCGGGTCAGGCACCTGAAGCGCTGACCGCGGCGGCGCCCCGTTCCGCGCCGGCGATCAGGACGTCCAGCACGGCGTGGGCTTCGCGGAGTGACTCGATGCGGGCGGCGAGGTCGGCCTGTTCGGCACGCAACCGGTCCGGCAGCTCTGCGCACGCGATCAGCCGTTGCTCGCCGTCACGCAGGCACGGCAGGACCCGGGCGATGGCCGCCGTCGAGATGCCGGCGGCCAACAGCGCCCGGATGCGGCCGACCACCTCGACCGTCCCCGGTCCGTAGACCCGCTGGCCGCTCGGCGTCCGGCCGGGGTGCAGCAGGCCCTGTTCCCCGTAGTAGCGCAACAGCCGCTCGCTCACCCCGGTGCGCCGGGCCAGTTCACCGATCCTCATGTGCTCCCGCTCACCTCTGCTCGCCCCTCACACCGGTGTGAGGTCATAGCTTCGCCGCATGATCCTCAAGCACAAGCACGCACTGGTCACCGGAGCTTCCCGCGGCATCGGCCGGGTGATCGCCGGCACACTCGCCGCCGAGGGCGCGCGGGTCGCCGTGCACTACGGCACCAACGAACGGCTGGCCCACGAGGTGGTCGAGGAGATCACCGCCGCGGGCGGCAGCGCCTTCGCGGTCGGGGCGGACCTGCGCCGGCCCGAGGAGGTGCACGGCCTGTTCGACGCCGTCCTCGCGGAGTTCGGCCGGCTCGACGTGCTGGTCAACAACGCCGGTCTGGCCCACCACGGTCCGATCGGGTCCTACGACGAGCGGGTGTTCGCCGACATGGTCGCGGTCAACGTCACTGCGCCGTTCCTGGCCATGCGGCTGGCCGCGCGGCACCTGTCCGACGGCGGGCGGATCATCACCCTGTCCTCCGCCCTGACCCGTTCCGCCCTTGCCGACCACGGCGTCTACGCGGCCACCAAGGCCGCCGCGGAACAGCTCGGGTTCGCGCTGTCCAAGGAACTCGGGGCGCGTGGCATCACGGTCAACAACGTCCTGCCCGGCCCCACCGAGACCGACGAGTTCACCGACGACCTGCGCGCGCAGCTCGCGCCCGTCGTCGGGCAGACCCCGCTGGGCCGGTTCGGGCAGGCCCGGGACATCGCCGACGTGGTGGCGTTCCTGGCCTCCGACCGCGCCCGCTGGGTCACCGGGCAGTCCGTGGTGGCCTCAGGCGGACTGGTCTGACGGGGTCGGTCCGACGTCACAGCGCGGTAACGCGTTGGCCGACCTGGGCACGACCGATCGGCGGCCGATGTTTGCTGTGCGCCATGAACAAGAAGGTCGTGTCCGTGCTGCTCGCGCTGGGCTGCGCCGCCTCCCTGGTGGCGTGCTCCAGCAACACCGACAAGTTCGTCCAGGAGCTCAAGGCGGCGGGCTTCACCAACGTCGGTCAGCCGAGCACCGAATCCGACAGCAAGAAGAAGAAGTCCAAGAAGGTCGGGAAGCGGACGGTGAAGACCTCCGACACGGTCCTGGAGGCGATCGTGCGGGTCAAGGGCTGCGACCTGGAGATGGAGAAGGTGTCCGGGCAGTCCGGCTACTGGCTGGACGAGCTGCACGTCAACGGGCAGGAGCCGGAGTGGCCCGGCTACCCGGAGAACCTCAAGCAGTCCGACGTGGTGGCGCTGCTGGCGGGCAACCAGCCCAAGCCGGACGGGTTCAAGGACTGCTACAAGCCGAACGAGGCCTGACGGTCAGTCCCCGGCCAGCAGGAGGGCCGCGTCCACCTCGCCGTGCGCTTCGGGGTGGGCGGCCCACCACTTCTGGTAGAGGGGGTTGCGGGGCAGCAGGTCGTGGTAGGCGCGGGCCGCGCACAGGAACACCTCGTGCGCCCGGCCCGCCGCCGGACCCTCGTGCCGGGTCGCGAGCAGCAGGTCCACCATGAGCGGCGACCCCTTGAGCGGTCGGACGACGACGCCGTCCCGGCTCTGGGAGTGCGGCTGGGCGAACGCCACGGCCCCGTTGGCCACCAGCTCCCAGGCGGTCGCGGCCTCGTTGACCCGGTGCGTCAGGCGCGGGGTGAACCCGGCCTCGGCGCACGCCGCGAAGACCCCCAACCGGTTGCCCAGGACGTCCTCCGGCGGCGACACCCAGTCCCGGTCGGCGAGCCGGGCGAGGTCGACCTCGTCGTGGCGCGCCAACGGGTCCCGCTCGGGCAGCGCGATGAACAGCGGCTCGCGCAGCAGCAACCGGATCTCCAGGCCGCGCAGCTCGCGGCGTTCGATGCCCTCGAAGCGGTCCAGCACGGCCAGGTGGAGGTGGCCGGAGACCAGCAGGTCGAGCAGGTCCGGGCCGCTGCGGGTGATCTCCGTGCGGACCTCCGAGCACGGGATCGCGCGGCGCAGGTGCTCCACGAACCGGCCGAAGCTGTGCGTGGGCACGCCGCCGACCACCAGGGGTCCAGGGGTGCCGTCGTGGGTGCGCTCCTTGGCCAGGCTGACCAGCTGCTCGACCTCGTCCAGCACCAGCCGGGCCGTGCTCACGACCTGCCTGCCCAGGTCCGTGGGGAGGCTCCCGCCCGACGTCCGGTCGAACAGCCGACCGCCGACGACCCGCTCGACCGTGCGCAGTTGGGCGCTCATCGCGGGTTGGGTGAGGCCGAGCCGGACGGCGGCCTTGGTGAGGCTGCCTTCCTCGGCGATCGCGCACACCGCGCGCAGGTGGCGCAGTTCCAGCTCGGACATCGCGCTCCTCGGTCCCGGCCGAGCCTATTGCCCGCGCGGCCACCCGGTCAACGAGTGTCCTTTGTGGACACCCCTCGGCGCAGCCGCACGGCGGTCCCCGCGCACAGGACGACGGCGACACCGCCGAGCACGGTCGGCCAGGTCACGCGCTCGCCCAGCAGCCAGGCCGCCCAGGCGATGGTCAGCACCGGCTGCACCAGCTGCACCTGGCTGACCTGCGCCATCGGACCGATCGCCAGGCCCCGGTACCACGCGAAGAACCCCAGGAACATGCTGACGACGGAGAGGTAGGCGAACGCCGCCCACTCGACCACCGTGCCCGAGGGCGGCTGCCGCACCGCCGAGACGACGGCGAGCACGGTCATCAGCGGCGCGGACAGCACCAGCGCCCACGACACCGTCTGCCACGACCCGAGTTCACGCGCCAACAGCCCGCCCTCGGCGTACCCGATCGCGGCGGCGACGACCGCGCCGAACAGCAGCAGGTCCGACCAGTGCAACCGCCCGAACCCGCCGCCCTGGGCGGACGCGAACGCCAGGGCCGCCACCGCGCCGAGGGCCGCGATCACCCAGAACGACGGCGGCGGGTGCTCCTTGCCGCGCACGACGGCCATGACCGCCGTCGCCGCCGGCAGCAACGCGACCACGACCGCGCCGTGACTGGCCGGGGCCGTGGTCAGCGCATAGGAGGTCAGCAGCGGGAACCCGGCGACCACACCGCCCGCGACGACGGCCAGGCGTGCCCACTGGACGCCCGTGGGCAGCCGTTGGCCGGTCAGCGCCAGGGCGCCGGCCGCGAGCACCGCCGCCACGACCGCGCGTCCCGAGCCGATGAACAGCGGCGACAGCGTGCCGACGGCGACCCGGGTGAACGGCATGGTGAACGAGAAGGCCACCACGCCCAGCAGTCCCCACCAGAGACCGGTGGATAGCGGTGTCGCGCGTTCGAGAGTAGCGCTACTCTTCCCTGACATGTCCAACGATAGCACCGCGCGGATCGTGTCCGGCCTGCGCGCGTGGCTGGCCCAGGCCCCGCCCGGTGCGCGCGTGCCGTCAACGCGGGCGCTGGTGGCGCAGTACGGCGCGAGCCCGGTGACCGTGCAGAAGGCGATGCGCACGCTGGGCGCGTTGGGCCTGGTGGAGAGCCGCCCCGGAGTCGGGACGTTCGCCCGCACGGCACCCACCACCCGCCCGCCGGACTTCGGCTGGCAGACCGGCGCGCTCCGAGCACCACACGCCCGCATCCCGCTCCTGTCGGCCCCGCTGCGCAACGGCACGGCCGACGCCATCGCCCTGCACTCCGGCTACCCCGACCGCACCCTGCTACCGGAACGCCTGGTCCGCGCCGCTTTCACCCGCGCCGCCCGCAGCGATGCCGCCCTGTCCCGCCCCGACGCCGCCGGACACCCGGAGCTGCGGGCGTGGTTCGCCGCCGAGTTGGGTAGCGCCACCCCCGCCGGCGTGACTCCTCCCGCGCCGCGCGACGTCGTGGTCGTGCCCGGCAGCCAGAGCGGGCTCAGCTCGATCTTCCGGGCGTTGGCCGGGTCCGGGCAGCCGGTGCTGGTGGAGTCGCCGACGTACTGGGGCGCGATCATGGCGGCGGCGCAGGCCGGGGTGCGGGTGGTGCCGGTGCCGAGCGGAACGACCGGCCCCGACCCCGACGACGTGGCGCAGGCGTTCGAGGAGACCGGGGCGCGGCTGTTCTACGCGCAACCCAACTACGCCAACCCCACCGGTGCCCAGTGGCCGGCTTCGGTGGTGGCGCGCGTGTTGGAGGTCGTGCGGGCACACGCGGCCTTCCTGGTCGAGGACGACTGGGCACACGACTTCGGCATCGACACCACCGCACGACCGATCGCGGCCCAGGACGACGCCGGCCATGTGGTCTACCTGCGGTCACTGACGAAGAACGTCTCCCCGTCGATGCGAGTCGCCGCCGTGATCGCCCGCGGCCCAGCCCGCGACCGCGTGCTGGCCGACCGAGGGGCGGAGTCGATGTACGTGAGCGGACTACTCCAAGCTGCGGCTCTGGACGTCGTCACCCAGCCCGCATGGCCAACCCACCTACGCGCCTTGCGTCGCCACCTGCGCGAACGCCGCGACCTGCTCGTGGAGTGCCTAGCCGACCACGTACCCCAGGCCCACCTGGCCCACGTCCCGCCCGGCGGTCTGAACCTGTGGGCACGCCTCCCCGACGACACCGACCCGGACCGCCTGACCCGCGACTGCGAGGCGGCGGGGGTGCTGATCGCGCCTGGCACGGAGTGGTTCCCGGCGGAGCCGTCGGGCACGTACATCCGCCTCAACTACTCAGGCCCCAACCCAGACCGCTTCGCCGAGGGCTGCCGCACCATCGGCCGCTTGCTGGGCAGCACGTGACGAGCCGCGCGGACCTTACAGCTTGCGTGCGGCGGATTGTCGGTGGCCCGTGGGATGATCGACTCGGGGGCCGGAGGCCACGGCCTGATGCGCTGTCATGCGGCCCGACGCGGCCTGATGCGGGTGATGCGGCGAGGGGCCGCCCTGCCCGCCCCCTCGCCGCCGCGTCCGGGTCAGAAGTTCCAGATCTGCCCGGCGGTCGCCGCGAACACGCAGGAATTGCCGTAAGTGGTCCGGTAATCGACCCAGCGCTCGCCGTACCACCCCAGCGCGCGAACCGTGACGGGCGCGTACATCAAGATGCACGCGACGCTGCTCTCGTGGTCCGTCGCACTCAGGTCACCGCCGGCGGCGAACAATTCCGCGCAGGCCGCGGCGGCGTTGTCGTGGACGCCACCGGTGGGCGCGCAGGTCAGGTAGCCGTAGCGCGTGCCGGCGTTGGCGGGGTCGGTCTCGGAATAGGTGACGCTCAACACCAGCCGAACCGACGGCTTCCCGGATTCGACGGCCTGGATCGTTTCGGCGGCGGACGCCGAGGCGGGCAAGACGGCGCCGGCCAGCGCCGCGACGGTGGTCGCGAGCACGGCTAGCCACGTGCGGGACATGGTTCTCCCTCGAACGGAATCGTATTCCCGAATTGACGACCCGACCGGTCCGACCGGGTCCGCGGCCAATCCTAGGAATTACGACGAAGCGCGCTCAAGGTGACCGAACTCGCACATCACACCACTGGCCGAATTGTCTCCGTGAAATCCGTGAAGACCACCGTCCAGTGGCCGACCGCACTACCCGAAATGGCGCAGTGACGACTTTTTCCCATTACTCGAGTTTTTCACGGACGTCACCACCGCCACTCCTGGTCCCGGTCGCCGGACGCGCAGGGCGTCATCTCGACGGGGTCGAACGGCCTGATCGCCGTCAGGCACAGACCGGCGTGGGCGGCGTTGCCCAGCGCGTGCCACCCACCCGCCCGGGGCTGGTCGACCCACGACTGGCTCGGCGTGCCGATGCACTCCAACACCCGCACGTCATCCACGGCGAACGCCGTCAGACAACCCCGCAAGTCCCAGTTCACGACGGTCAGGAACCCGCCGTTGGACACGTTCACCCGCCACTGCGCCCCCGCGACCTCCCGCGGCTGCAACGTCACCGGTTCGCTCTGGTCGTCCACCGACAACACCAATCCCCGGTGACTCCGACTGGCGATCGCGACCGACTCGTCAGCGACCGCGCTCGGGGCCAGGAGCACGAGCGCAACCAGCGCCGTCAACAAGGCACGCATGGGACCGTCCTTCCCTCGACCATCCCATTAGCCCACGTCAGGCGCTCCCGGATGGGCGGTCCTGCTGCGCCACCGAGTGACGTGGGATCACGCACCGTCAGACGCCGGCGTCATCTCCGAACTACCGTTCGCCGAGGCGCACGGTCACGACGCCGAGCAGGGTCAGGATGCCGCCGACCAACTGCACGAGGCGCGGTGCCTGGGCCAGCAGGAGCCACGCGAAGATCAGGGCCATCAGCACCTCGGTCAACGCCACGAACGACGCCAGCCGCGAACCCAGGCGCCGGGTCGCCGCGATGCCGGTGACATAACCGAGGGCAGCCGTCACGACGCCCAGCACGACGACCGGCACCCACCACGGCACGCTGAAACCGTTGAACGCCACCGGTTCCGTAGTAGCCGTCAGCGGGACGACGCCGAGCGCACCGGCCACCAGCAGTGCCGCGCCGCCGAGCAGCAGGCCGCCCGACGCCAACGCAGTGCCGGGCAGGCCGTCCTGGTCGCGCGCGTTCAGCACGAAGTACACGGCCGCGCCCACCATCGCGCCCAACGCCCACAAGACACCGGCGGCATCGACGTCCGCGCCGGAGAGCAGGTCCAGCACGAGCACCAGGCCGGCCAGAGCCAGCACGGCCCCGAGCACGGTCAGCCGGCCGGGACGTTGCCCGTGTCGCAGCCACAGCCACACCACCACGGCGACCGGAGCGGTGTACTCGACGAGAAGCGCGACACCGACGTCCATGCGCGCCACGGCGTTGAAGTACGCCAACTGGCACCCGGCGACCGCGACCAGCCCATAAGCCGTGAGCAACGACAGGTTGCGACGCACCAACCCCCAGTTGCCGCGCAACTGCACGAGAGCCGCAGGCAGCAAAACCACGCCGGCCAGCAACACCCGCACCGCCACCGCCGCCGCCGAACTCCAGCCGGCCTCCATCAGCCCTCGACCCAGCGGTCCGGACAGGCCGAACGACGACGCGGACAGCACCGCGAGGCCGATGCCGGGTCCCAGCCTCACCACTCGGGTGTCATCAGTCATGGTGGCCATGACTGATGACGGTATGGAGTGGTTTGGTAATCTGTCAACGTGGTCTTCGCCCATGACACGGAGGCGTCCCTGCTCGCCGCGGTCGAGTTGGTGAACTCGGCTGTCGAGCCGGACACGCTGACCACGCAGGAACAGGTCGACGCCTTCTTCACCCGCCACGGCTACACCGGCGCGCACACCCGGGACGCGGCCGAGCTCGCCGCCGTCCGCGCCCTGCGCGCGCCCCTGCGCCGCCTGCTGACCAGCGACCGGGACACCGCGGTCGAGCTGGTCAACGAGACCCTGGCCGCGCACCGGGCCGTCCCCCAGCTGGTGCGGCACGACGGGCTGGACTACCACATCCACGTCGTGCACCCGGACACCCCGTTCGCCGACCGGATCGCCGCGGAGACCGCGATGGCGATGATCGACGTGATCAGGTCCGACGAGATGAGCCGGCTCTCGGTGTGCGCGGACGACACCTGCGACGGCCTGGTCCTGGACCTGTCCCGGAACCGCTCCCGCCGCTATTGCAGCACGGCGTGCGGCAACCGGGTGGCCGTCGCGGCTTACCGCGCGCGCAAGAGGTGAGGGTGTCGGATAGTCGCCATGTTGACTTGCGGCTATCGATGAAGCGGGCGACGCACGGCACGCTAGTGGGGCTTATCGCCGACAGGAACGAGCTCCCGTGCCCACCAAACGAGCCGAGTCCACCAAACGAGCCGCCGAGCGAACCACCCAGCCCTCCAAGCGAGCTGCCAAGCGGGCTGCCGCGACGGTCGAGCGCCCGAACTGGAAACCCGCCGCCGGTCTGGTGACCGCCTTCGTGCTGGGCGTGGCCGTCGCCTTCCTGCTGGGCGCCTGGACCTCCGGCCCGAGCGCCACCGAGCGGCGGATCGCCGAGCTGGAGGAGGCGGAGGCGCGTCGGGACGTGGAGCAGATCGCCGTCCTGACCGACCTGGCCCGCGGCTCCAAGGACCGTCTGACCCCGATGGTCGAGGGCATGGCCAAGGCCGCCCCGGCGGACTCGTCGAGCGGGACCGTGCCGAGCGCCGAAGAGGTCGGGAAGTGGCGGGACGCGGCGACAGCCGAGCTGCGCCGGTACGAGGAGACGCCCTCAGCCGGCAACGGCGTGAACGTCGCACGGACCGCGCTGCGCACGGCCGTCCAGCAACTGGCGGTCGCGGTGGGTGGCTTCGAGGCGGCTTTGGCCGCGCCGGACCCGTTGCGCGGGCGGCTGGTGGGGTTGGCGTCGGAGCAGCGCACGCTCGCCCTGCACACGTGGTCGGTGGCGGCGCTGCAACTCGACGTGATCAACATCGACTCGGGACGCGGCCACGTGCACGTCCAACTCCCGGCCGGTCCCAACGCCACGCCGCTCGACGCCGAACCGGAGGGCAGCGGCCGGCGCTAGTGGACGGGGTTCTCGGCGAAGTCGTGCAGGTGGTGCAGGTCGGGGATCAGGACGCCGCGGCGCGGGCTGGTCTCGACCACGCCCGCCGTCCGCAGTTCCGAGAACGCCTTCTCCGCCGTGCGCGGCTTCATGCCCGCGATCGACGCCAGTTCGATCTTCGTCAACGGGTATCCCAGCGCCCACCCCCGCGGCGTGTGCAACCCGTGCAGCCGAACCAGGTGCAGCAGCACCCGCGCCACCCGCGCCGCCGCCGGGAGGACCATCTCCCGCCGCAGGTCGTTGGCCCACCTCAGCTGCTCGTTGCCGATGCGCACCAGCTCGACCAGGACCTCGTCGTGCCGGCTCAGGAAGCGGGTGAGGTCGTCGGCGGGGATCCGGCGGCCGTCGACCGGTGAGCAGGTGATCACGCCCGCCGACCTGGGTTTGCCGTCCAGGGCGGCCATCTCGCCGACCAGGTCGCCCCGGCACTTCACGGCCAGCAGGCCCGTGTCGCCGGTGGCGTCGGTGGCCACGACCTTGACGGCGCCGTCCAGGACCAGGACCGCGAAGCCGTCGCGGTCGCCCTCGCGGATCACCAGGTGGTTCGTCGGGTAGGTGATCGGGGTGCCGAGGGCGAGCACCAGCCTGCGTGTGGCTTCCGTGAGCCGGCCCAGGAGGCTGCGGCCCGGCCAGGTCTCCCCCATCGCCTCGGACTCCGTCGTGGTAGTCGATGTCGCGTGGCAACTCTCGCACAGGCCGGGGGTGGTTGTCGCCGGTCGGTTCGAAGGGGTCCGGGCCGACCCCCAGCCGGCCCGGACCCTCCTTGGGTCCGGTTCCCCCTCGGTCCCCACAGGGACAAGAGCGGGGTGCGTCGGCTGGAGTACCACCGTCACCCGATCGGACGGTCTCGGCCCGGCCGGGCACAACCGGCCGGGCCGAAGATCACAGGTAACCGAACACCGGCGGGAAGACGAGCACCACGAGCCACGCCCACCCCGCGTACACCGGCAGGTAGTTGGTCTGCCAGCGTTCCAGGGCCGCGAACGGGACCTTGCGGCGCACCAGACCCAGCACCAGCCACGCCGACCAGGCGAGGTTGGCCAGCAGGATCACGTTCTCCCCCAGCGCCGCCGCCTTGTTCGGCGTGGTGCCGTACTCGGAGATGCGGCCGGTGATCTCCCACAGCACGACCGCGTCGATCAGCAGCGCGCTGACCACCAGGGCCAGTTGCAGCTTGTCGAACAGGCCCGCCGGGGCCAGCGGGTCACGGGCGGAGATGGAGTACAGCAGCAGGGCCAGCACCACGACCAGGAGCAGGTCGAACAGGATCAGCGCCTCGCGCTCGACGTCGATGCCGGACGTGGTCACCACGAGCGTGACGAGGAAACCCAGCAGCACCGCGGTGAACAGCGGGGTGAACAGGCGGGTCAGGACCGGCGCGATGTTCTCCACCACGCTCTGCTTGGCCTCGACCAGCCACCCGGCCACCACGACCGCCGCCGCCGCGCCGCACGGCGCGAGCCAGTGGGCGACGAAGGTCTCCGGTGACGTCCCGATCGCCTCGAACGTGCCGAACACGAACGCGATCAGCACACCACCGCCCAACCCGATCAGCACGTAGTACACGAACCACTCGCCGGTGAACCGCACGAAGTCCATGCGCCGGCGCGGCGAGCGGACGTCGTCGGACACGTAGGCGAGCCCGACCGCGAACCACAGCGCGATGGGCAGGTGGATGCTGGTCAGCACGATCGACTGCGAGTCCTCGGCCAGCGGGAAGGCGTTGGCCGCCACCGCGCCCACGACGAACAACCCCACCAGCACGCCGATCAGCGCCTTGCTCGCCTGCCGGCGCCACGCGAGGAACCCGGCCAGCCACGGGAACGCGAACAGGCTCGCGTTGGGCGCGTAGAACTCGCCGTCGTTCTCGTAGTCCATCCCGAACAGCTCGGGCACCTTGACCGACAGGGCCGCGCCCACCGCGCACGCCACCAGCACCAGCAGCTCACGCCGCTTGCCCGAGTCCGCCGGCGTGTCGGCGTCGCCGGTCAGCACCAGCTGCTTCCACAGCCGCTCGGAGTGCTCCCGGGCGAACTCCCGGGACAGCTCGTCCAGGCTGCCCATCCGCTTCACCGCGACCAGGAACGCCTCGTCCTCCCGCAGCCCGGCGGAGACCAGCTCGTCCACCGACCCGCGCAGGTGGTCTTCCAGCTCCTCGACGTCACCCGCGCTGAGCACCCGCCGCCGCTGGACGTACGACCGCCACTGCGCGAACTGCGCTTCCAGACCCTCCCCGCTCATACCGGCACCACCGCGAACGGCCGGGCGTCGCCGCGCCAGATCTCCTTCAGCGTGCCGACCACGGTCTCCCACTGCCGCCGCTGCTCCGCCAACTCGGCCAACCCGCTCTCCGTGACCCGGTAGTACTTCCGCCGCCGCTCCCCCGCCACGGCCTGCCAACTGGACTCGACGTACCCCAGCCGCTCCAGCCGGTGCAGGAGCGGGTAGAGCAGCCCTTCGGTCCAGTCCAACTCCCCGCCGGACAGCTCGTTGATCCGCCGCAGGATCGCGTACCCGTAGCTGTCCGCCTCGGCAAGGATGCCCAACACCATCGGTGTGGCCGAGGCGGCCACAAGATCTTTGGCGACTTTCACCGCACCTCCACCCTAGATGTGTGATGCATAGTAGTTCTAGGTATCACTCACCGCAACGTCGCAGCCCGCGAGCGGCCGAACGCGTGAACACGGCGGGAGCGGGCTAACGGACGTGACCGGCCGCGCGACCTCCGGGCACTCGTCGAACTTCGCAGTCATCGCAGGGGGACGACCGGCTGCCGCGCCCGAACGGAGGGTTGCGATGGACAACACGGTGACCGACCCGGTGGACAACCACGCCACCCAGACCTACCTGGCCCTGCGGTTCGCCATGCTGCTGCTGGCGGCACTGCTCCTGATCTCGATCGGCGTGCAGGTCGTCGCCGACTCGTTCTGCGTCCTCCAGTCGATCAGCGCGTACTACCACACCGCCGTGCGCGGGGTGTTCGTCGGCGCGCTGTGCGCGATCGGGGCGTGCCTCATCGTCTACCGGGGCAACCTCGACCGGGAGAACGTGCTGCTGGACTACTCGGGGTTCATGGCGTTCCTGGTCGCGTTCGTACCGACCGAGTTCGACCGGACGTGCACGGCGGACGGCACGCCCACCCCCGACAACCCCGGCCTGTCCGACGCCGTGGCCAACAACGTGCTGTCCGTGCTCCTCGTCGCGGTGATCGCGGCGGTGGCGGCGTGGCGGGTGCGGATGCTGCGACCCGACCCGGGCGCACCGCTGACCGCGTTCGCCAAGCGCACCCTGCTCGTGACGCTGTGCCTGCTCGTCATCGGCGGGGTCGTCTTCTTCACCGAGCCCGACCTCGTGCTGCGCTATGGGCACGCGGTGGCGGCAGTGTTGCTGTTCGCCGGAATCATCGCCGTGGTCTGGTACAACGCCGCCGATTTCGCCGCCAAGCGTGGGGTGGGGTTGTGGTGGAACCGGTACACCGTGATGGCGGTGGCGATGGCCGCGACGGTCGTGGCCTGCGTTGCGCTTTACCTGGTCGGGGTTCCCTACGCGGTGCTGATCGTGGAGGCGTTGCTGATCGCCGAGTTCGGCGTGTTCTGGGGCATGCAGACTGCTGAACTGGGGAACCGGGAGGTCCGGCCTGTCACGCGGGAGCCGGGTGCCAAGGAGGCCGTGGAAGCGACCAGTCCCTAGACGAGCAATGCGCAATTCGACCACCGGTCGGTCGCGTGCTTTTCCGCGCGGAGCGCGCCGCTTTTCGCCCGAAGGGCGGGAGGCTCTTGCGTTCCGCCAAGCGGCAGCGACCACGGGAAGGGCCTCGGTTTCTTTCCCCGTC
>NZ_JBBEGC010000128.1:0-20011 GCF_037401995.1 Saccharothrix sp. CCNWYY140 | reverse complement strand
ACGGGGATGACACAAGCAAGAAGCCCAAGTTGAGTTGTGTCCTCCCCGGCGGACTGCCCACTCGCCGGCTCCGCCGACCCGCGCTGCGCGCGAGGGGCGCGGCTGTGGGCGGATGGGGTGGCGTCGGGGGCTCGGGCTATGCGACTGGGCCGGGGAGGCGGTGTAGGTAGGTGCCTAGCCAGTCGGTTAGGTCGTTGGATCGGGGTGGGGTGGTGGGGGTGAAGTTTGTGGCTTCGTTGGGGGAGCCGGTGCCTGTGTAGGTCGCTTGTTGGGGGTACGGGTAGATCGGGCGGGTGCGGGGGGTGCCGTTGGGGGTGTGGCCTTGGGCCGTGATGTGGGTGGGGGGTGTGTTGTGTTCTGTCCAGCGGATCAGGTCTGGTAGGGGGTCGAAGGTGGTTAGGGTGTCGCCTTGGCCGCAGTGGTGTAGGGACGGGACCATGAAGAGTCTGGCCCAGTCCGACAGGCCTTCTGGGTGTTGGGCGGATAGGCGGGCGTAGTAGTCCAGGGTGCCTGCCGGTGGGATGGCCTCGTCGTTCCAGCCGTGCCATAGGAGGAGTTTGCCGCCTGTGCGGTGGAAGGCCTTCAGGTCGGTGCTCATGGCGTTGGCGCGGACGCCTTCTGCGGTTAGGCGGTGGAACTCTGGGGCGGTGAAGGTGAAGTTGGCCAGAGTGGTGTGTTTGGTGCCGATTGGGTAGGCGAGGTTGCGTAGGTAGGCATCGGCCAGGCTTGCGGCCAGGGAGGGGGTCTCGGTGGTGGGGATTAGCCAGCGGGTCCATGCCAGTTCTGAGCCTCGGGTTTGGCCTGCTGGGTAGAGGCGGCGGCCGTCTGGGGTGCGGGGGCCGTCGTAGAGCTTGCGGACGGTGTCTACCTGGGACGGGGTTAGGCATGCTGCGCCGGCGGTTGGGCACAGGAGGGTTGCTGGGTCGAAGGTGCAGGCGCGGGGGTCTTCTAGTTGGCCGTCGGACAGGCCGTCCAGGTGGTCGCAGGCGGCTAGGACGGCGGCGTGTAGGCCGGGCAGCTTGTCTGCGGTCAGGATTGGGGTGCCGTTGGGGGCGGTGTTGGCGTGGGACAGCCAGGCCTCGTGGACTACCAGGGCCGAGAGGTGGTTGGCGGGGGCGCCTGCGGCTATGCCGTCGAAGTCGTCTGGGTAGCGCTGGGCTAGTAGCAGGGCCTCTCGGCCGCCGCCGGAGCAGCCGGAGAAGTATGAGTACGTGGGTGGTGCGCCGTAGTAGCGGGTGATGACTTGCTTGGCGGTTCGGGACACCACGTGTGGCGCGCGGAATTGCCAGTCGTCTCGGGCTGCTCTGTCGTTCTGCGCCCAGCTCGCGTCGACTGACGGGACGTCTCCGGTGCCGGTGTGGCCGTCGTCGGTGGTGGCTACTGCCATGTTGCCGGGCACCGTGCCGCAGGGGCGCAGGGTGGGTGTGGCCAGTTCGCCGCAGAAGCCGCCGCAGCCCAGTTGTAGGTAGCGGCCCGAATAGTCAGTGGGCAGCTTGAGGTGGAAGCGGATGTTTGGGGCGACTCGGCCTTGCACGTCGCAGTACTCGCCGTCTACCAGGGCCGCGCTGGTGACCTCGGCGCCGGGGAACGGTCCGACGAGGTCCGCACAGCGGGTGCGGTCGGTGGCCGCGCCGGTCAGCACCGACGACGCCACCAGCGCCATCACCACGAGAACTACACGCGCACGCACTGACAAAGCCTTCCCTCCGCCGGTCCAGCAAATCACAGACCACCCGACCGGTTGGTGCGCAGGGTGAGCTTGGGCGGCCGGTCGTCGGTGGACGGTTGCGGCCAGGGTTTGAGTCCGTTAGACTCAAACCATGTTCACGAGGGAAGAGGCGCTCGACCGGGTCGAAGGCGCCGAACCCACCCGCCTCTTCGGACCACCCCACCCCGACCGCCGCAAGGACGCCCAGCGCCTCTACCGCGCACTCGCCACCGCCCTGCACCCCGACCGCGTCGGCCCTGACGACACCCGCGCCCACCGCGCCTCGGCCGACCTCACCCGCCTCTACCACGACTGGCGGCGCGCCGAACCGGTCACCCTGCGCACCCCGCGCGGCACCTACCGGCTCGCCGACCTGCACGCGGTCGGCAGTGTCGCCAACCTCTACCGGACCGACGGCCGGCACGTCGTCAAACTCGTCCGCAACCCCGCGCTCAACCCGTTGCTGCACGCCGAATGGCACGCCTTGCGCACCCTCGCCCGGTTCACCGACGAGCACCGCTGGCTCAAGCCCTACTACCCCACCCTCCACGACACCGGCGACGTCGGGCGCGGAGAACGCGCCTTCACCGTCCTCGACCCGCTCGTCGACGGCTTCGTCACCCTGACCGACGTTAAAACCGCCTACCCGCGAGGACTCGACGGCCGCGACTACGCCTGGATGCACCGCCGACTCCTGCGCGCCCTCGCCGGCGCGCACCGGGCCGGTCTCGTCCACGGCGCCGTCACCGCCGACAACGTCCTTGTCCACCCGCGACAGCACGGCATCGTCCTCATCGGATGGTCCTTCGCCGTGGAAACGGGGCAACCCCCGCTCGCCCTCGACCGCACCACCACCTACCCGCCCGAGACCACCCGCAAGCAACCCCTCACCCCGGCCGCCGACGTCCACATGGCACACCAGCTCATGCTGGACCTCCTCAGCGCCGGCGAAACCCGTCAACGCACCTTCGCCAGAGGGTGCATGCAGGACGACCCGACGGCCCGCCCCGACGCCGCCGACCTGCTCGACGAGTACGACCAACTCCTGGAAGACCTCTACGGCGCAAGGACTTTCCGGCCCTTCGCCCTCCCCCGACAAGGAGCCTGATCATGGGACACGGACGCTGGGACGACAACGCCTACGCCGCCGCCCGCACCTTCCGCGCCGCCAAGGGCCTGGACGACTTCGGCTACACCGCCAAGCTCAAGTCCGGCCCCCGCGACAAGTGGAAGGCCGACCCCACCCTCGACCCGCTGGGCGTCACCGCCCGCGAGTGCCGCGACTCGGCCGACCACGCCGACTCCACCCCGATCGCCGTCCTGTTCGACGTCACCGGCTCGATGGGCCGCGTCCCCCAGATCATGCAGCGCAAGCTGGGCAAGCTGCACGGCCTGTTGCAGCGCAAGGGCTACCTCACCGACCCGCAGCTGCTCTTCGGCGGCATCGGCGACGCCGACAGCGACCGCGTCCCGCTCCAGGTCGGCCAGTTCGAGTCCGACAACCGCATGGACGAGCAGCTGCGCACCATCTTCCTGGAGGGCAACGGCGGCGGGCAGAAGAGCGAGTCCTACGAACTGGCCGCCTACTTCGTCGCCCGCCACGTCACCACCGACGCCTGGGAGAAGCGGGGCCGCAAGGGCTACCTGTTCCTCATCGGCGACGAGCTGAACAAGCCCCGCCTGGAGGCCCGCCACATCCGCCGGATCATCGGCGACGACGTCCACCAGGACATCGACCCCGCCTCGGTCTACCGCGAGCTGACCCGCAAGTGGCACGTCTACTTCGTCCTGCCCAACCAGTCCCACTACTACGACGACCCCGAGATCGCCGACCACTGGCGCGGCCTGCTCGGCCAGCACTTCCTCAAGCTCGACGACCCCGGCGCGGTGTGCGAGCTGATCGCCGCCACCATCGGACTGGAGGAACGGGTCGTGGACCTCGACCAGGCCCTGGTCGACCTCGCGGAGGTCGGGTCGGCCGAGGAGAGCCGCGCCGTGGGCAAGGCCCTGGTGCAGGTCGGATCGACAGCGGTCGCCACGTCCGGCGCACCCGCCGACCTCGACGGCCCCGACGACGTCACGCTGGCATGACCGAGCACGTGATCGTCGTCGGCCTGGGCTTCGGCGACGAAGGCAAGGGCGCGGTCGTGGACGCTTTGTGCGCCCACGGCCCCGCCGTCGCCGTCGTCCGCTTCAACGGCGGTGCCCAGGCCGCGCACAACGTCGTCGCCGAGGGCCGGCACCACACGTTCAGCCAGTACGGGTCCGGCACGCTCGCGGGCGTGCCGACCCACCTGTCGCAGCACGTCCTGGTGGAACCCATCGCCCTGGCCACCGAAACCCGCGAGCTGGCCGACCTGGGCGTCCCCGACCCGCTGGCGATGCTCACCGTCCACGCCGACGCCCTGCTCACCACTCCCCTGCACATCGCCGCCAACCGCGCCCGCGAGGACGCCCGCGGCGACCGGCGCCACGGCTCGTGCGGCAAGGGCATCGGCGAAACCGTCTGGTACTCCCTCCTGTCCGGACACCAGCCCGGCGAGACGGTCGAACACCAGCGAGTCCTGGGCGTCCCCGGCCAAGCCCCCACCGTGGGCGACTGCCGGAACCCCGCCCTCCTCCGCCGCAAACTCGACACCCTCGCCCGCTTCTACGAACCCCTGATCGGCGACGGCACCCAGGTCGACGACCTGATCCACCTCTACACCGCCTTCGCCGACGCCGTCCGCGTAGTCGACGACGGCCACCTCGACCACCTCGCCGACACCGGCCGCCTGGTCTTCGAAGGCGCACAAGGCGTCCTACTGGACGAAACCCACGGCTTCCACCCCCACACCACCTGGTCCACCACCACCCCGCGCAACGCCCGCGCCCTGCTCGCCGGCCGCCCGGCCCGCGTCATCGGCGTCACCCGCACCTACCACACCCGCCACGGCGCAGGCCCCTTCCCCACGGAGGACACCGCGCTCCCCCACCGGGAACTCCACAACGACACCGGCACCTACCAAGGCGCTTGGCGCACCGGCCACTTCGACGCCGTCCTCTTCCGCCACGCCCTGACCCACGCCCGCCCCGACGCCCTGGCCGTCACCCACAGGGACACCCCCGCCACCCACGTCGCCACCGCCTACCGCACCCCCACCGGCCGAACCACCACCCTCCCCGCCCACGACCGGACCCACTTCCTCACCCACTGCACCCCCGAACTGGAACCTCTGCCCGCGGACTGGTTCGACCGCCAAGGCCTCCCCGTCGACATCGAGGGCCACGGCCCGGACCGCACCTCCTACACCGTCCACACCCCTGTCCCCGCTTAAAGTGGGCAACCATGAACGCGCCGCGCATCGAATCGACCTTGGTGTCCGTGGACGTGCTGACCCTGCGCTTCGACACCGACGCCCACACCGTCCACCTGGCCGTCGCACCGCGCGCGTTCGACCCGTTCGCCGGCTCCCTGGCCCTCCCCGGCGTCCTGCTGGGCAAGGGAGAACGCCTCCGCGACGCCGCCCTCCGCGCCGTCACGACCAAGCTGGGCCTGCCGGAAGTCACCGCCACCGGCCAGCTCACGACGTTCGACGAGCCCAACCGCGACCCCCGCGGTCCCACCCTGTCCATCGCCCTGTGGGCCACCCTCGACCCGAGCGCGGACCCCACCGGTCCCACCTGGACCCGCCTGGACGACCTCCCGCCCCTGGCCTTCGACCACAACCGGATGGTCGCCGACTGCCGCCCGATCCTGGCCGACAAGCTCTGGCGGGACCCGGTCTTCACCGCGGGCCTGCTGGGCCGGGAATTCACCACCGCCCAGGCCCTGGACGCCACCGAGGCCCTCACCGGCGACCGCCCCTACCCCGCCAACCTGGGCCGGACGATGGACCGCATCCCAGGCCTGGAACGAACCACCCAACACGCCGCGGCTCTTCCTCAGGGCGGTCGTCCTCCGCTGGTCTGGCGCTGGACCACTTCCTGAGGGCGAACTTTAGTCAACACTGAAGTTATCGTGGCCACTACCCCAATCTTCACAGGCCACACTCAGGCAAGGCACGGATCATCGGTGGTGGACAACCGTCTCTGGACTCCGGAGGCCCGCCATGACCGTCCTGTTCCCCACCGCCCTGCCCACCGCGGGCTGGGCGACCGCCCGCGGCGCCCGCCGGGTGGCCGCTGACGCCGCCGCGGTCCGCACCTCCTCCACCGCCGCATCCCCCATCGCGTTCGCCGCCGCCGTGGCGGACGGCATCGGCGACACCGAGGCCGCCGCGTCCGCCGCCCGCTTCGCCGTCGCCGAGGCCGTGGACGCCGCGTGGCGCGCCGGGGTGTCCGAGGCGATGGAGGACGTCCGGCGTGCTCTGCACGTCACCGCACTGCCCACCAGCCCTTTCGCTGTCCCGCTCCCCCGCCCGGCCGCCGAGAATCTCCCACAGACGCCCGCGCACGACACCGGTCGGCCTCGCGCGCCACAGCAGGACCTCGGCGACACCACGTTGGTCGTCGCCTCGGGCACCACCCAGCACTGGTCCGTGGCCTGGGTGGGCGACTGCCGCGCGTACTACCTGCCGGACGCCGGCTCCACCGCGCTCCTGACCACCGACCACACCATCGGTCAGTACCTGCGTGACCGCGGCGTGCCCGTCAACCCGCGCCTGGACCTCGTCGTCACCACCACCGCGCGCAAAGGCGGCCACAGCGTGGTCCACGGCTCCGGTCCCGGCCGCCTGGTCCTGCTCACCAACGGCATCCACCGCACCACCGACCAAGCCGCCATCACCCGCCTGACCCGCAGCACCACCGACCCCGCCGAAGCCGCCCGCGCGCTGGTCGCCGTCGCCCGGGAGGACAACGCCGCCGCAGTCGTGGTCGACCTCCGCTGACCAGACCCCTCCTGACCAGCCCTGGCGCTGATCGGGCGGCCCCGGACGATCCACGGCACGATGGCGGCGGAGGTGGGGATGTCCGACACGCTCGTCAGCGCCGACGGCCTGACCCTGGCGCAGGTCGCCGAGCGCGTGGCCGCCGGTCGCACGAACGCCGTCGGCGCGCGCACCAGTCGCAGCACGGCCCAGATCGTGCGGGCGAACGTCGTCACCCCGTTCAACGGCCTGCTGGCCACCCTGTTCGTCCTGGTCCTGCTGACCGGGCACTGGCAGAACGGCCTGTTCGGGCTGGTCATCGTCGCCAACACGGCCATCGGCGTGGTGCAGGAGCTGCGCGCCAAGCGCACCCTCGACCGCCTGGCCGTCCTCAACGCCCCGCACGCCCGCGTGGTGCGCGAGGGCCGGACCTCCGAGCTCGACGTCGCCGAGGTGGTCGCCGACGACCTGATCGAGCTGCGCACCGGGGACCAGGTGGTCGCCGACGGCACGCTGACCTCGACCAACGGCCTGGAGATCGACGAGTCGCTGCTGACCGGCGAGTCCGACCCGGTCGCCAAGGACGTCGGGGACGAGGTGCGGTCCGGGTCGATCGTGGTCGCGGGCGGCGGTCGGTTCGTGGCCACCGGGGTCGGCGCCGACGCCTACGCCACCCGCCTGGCCGCCGAGGCCCGCCGGTTCACGGTGGTGCGGTCGGAGCTGGTCCAGGGCACCAACAAGCTCCTCAAGGGCATCTCGCTGGTGATGCTCGTGGTCGGGCCGCTGCTGCTGTGGAGCCAGTTCGAGACGCCCGACACCGACACGTGGCAGGAGGCGGTGACCGGCGCGGTGGCGGGCCTGGTCGGCATGGTGCCCGAGGGTCTGGTGCTGCTGACCAGCCTCGCGTTCATGCTCGCGGCGGTGTCACTGGCCCGCAAGCAGACCCTGGTCCAGGAACTCCCCGCGGTCGAGGTGCTGGCCCGCGTGGACACCGTGTGCCTCGACAAGACCGGCACCCTCACCCACGGCGACATCGCCTTCGAACGCCTGGTCACGGACACCGAACCACACGACGTCCGCGAGGCCTTGGCGCTCTGCGCGTCCGCCCCCGACGCCAACGCCACCTCCGCCGCGCTGAGCACCGAGTTCTCCGCCGGCACCTGGCAGCGCACCGGCGGTGTGCCCTTCTCTTCGGCCCGCAAGTGGTCGGCGGTGTGCGCGGACGGCCACGGCACCTGGGTGCTGGGCGCGCCCGAGATGGTCTTCCCCGGCGTCACCACCGGGCTGCCGGGCCGGGCCGCCGACATCGCCGCCGAGGGCAAACGGGTCCTCGTCCTGGCCTCGACCCCCGACCACCACACCGACCCCACCCTTCCCCCGGACCTCACCCCGCGCGCCCTGGTCGTGCTGGCCGAACGCATCCGCGACGACGCCGCCGACACCCTGCGGTACTTCGCCGAGCAGGGTGTGGCGCTGAAGGTGATTTCCGGCGACAACCCCCGCACGGTGGGCGCGGTGGCCGCGGCGGTCGGTGTGCCGGGCGTCGAGAGCGCCACCGACGCCGTGGACGCCCGCACCCTCCCCGAGGACCCGGACGCGCTGGCCGAGGTGCTGGAGCGCAAGGTCGTCTTCGGTCGGGTCACGCCGCAGCAGAAACGGGCCATCGTCGGTGCGCTGCAACGGAAGGGGCACGTCGTGGCGATGACCGGCGACGGCGTGAACGACGCGATGGCGTTGAAGGACGCCGACATCGGGGTGGCGATGGGCAACGGCGCGGCGGCGACGCGGGCCGTGGCGCAGTTGGTGCTGCTGGACAGCCGGTTCGCGCACCTGCCCGACGTCGTGGCCGAGGGCAGGCGGGTCATCGCCAACATCGAGCGGGCCGCGAACCTGTTCCTGGTCAAGAACGTCTACTCGCTGGTGCTCGCGCTGGTCGTGGTCGCGACCGCGCTGGCCTACCCGCTCGCGCCCATCCAACTGACCCTGATCTCGGCCACCACGATCGGCATCCCCGGTTTCGTGCTGGCGCTGGCGCCCAACCGCCGCCGGTACGTGCCCGGGTTCCTGCGCCGGGTGCTGCGGTTGGCGGTGCCGACCGGCGCGGTGATCGGTCTCGCGGCCTACGCGGGCGACCTGACCATCCGCGGGCTGGAGCCGGGAGCCGGGCGTGCCGCGGGCCAGACGGTGGCGACCGTCGTCGTGCTGATCGCGTCGCTGTGGACGTTGTCGCTGCTGGCCCGCCCGCTGACCCGGTGGAAGCTCGCCCTGCTCGCGGGCCTGGCCGGGGCCGCCGCGCTGATCCTCGCCGTGCCCGCGTTGGGCACCGGCGTCTTCCTGCTCGCCGTGACGCCGCAACGCCTGCTGGTGGGCGCGGCGATCGGCGTGGCCGCCGGGCTGCTCGTGGAGGTGGTCGGCCGGGTCGTCCTGCGACCGGTGCGCACGGCCGCCGAACGCGAGGATCGCTCGGCTGAAAGCCGTTGATGCCAGTGAAAAGTCCTTTGCCACCGGCGGAAAGCTTTTGACACCAATGGAGCACCGGTCCGGGTTCCCCGCCGCGCGGGGCTTGCGGCATGATCTGGCGAACCGGTGGACGCCGCTGCCGCAGACCGTCAGCCCACCGCACCACGCAGGCGACCACGCGGAGACCACATGAGTGCGCACGGCCCACGCCCGCTCTCGGGCAGGGCCTGGCTCGGCTACCTCGCGGTCGGGCTGGTCGCGATCACCGCCTACTACCTGATCCCGCGCGAGGGCGCGGGCATCGCCGCCAGGGTCGTCGTGTACTGCCTCACCAGCACGTCGGCGGCGGTCGTCGTGCTGTTCGCCGCGGTGCGCAACCGGGCGGGCGCGCGGGTGGCGTGGCTGCTGCTGGGGTTGAGCCAGGTCGTGTACTCGCTGGCCGACTGCACCTTCTACGTCAACCACTACCTGCTGGGCAGCACCGCGTTCCCCTCGCTCGCCGACGCGTTCTACCTGGGGCACTACCCGCTGGTCGTGGTGGCGCTGGTGCTGTTGATCCGCAGGCGCAGCCCGGGTCGGGACCTGCCGAGCCTGCTGGACGCCTCGGTGCTCGCGGTGGTCGCGGCGATGCTGTCGTGGCTGTACCTGATCGGGCCGCGGGCCCGGCTGGACCAGCCGCTGCCGGTGGCGGTGGCGTCGGTCGCCTACCCGGTGATGGACCTGGCGATGCTGGTCGTGGCGCTGCGGCTGGTGCTGGGGCGGGGCAGGCGGTCGGGGTCGTTCGCGCTGCTGTCGGCGAACCTGCTGGCCATCCTCACCGCCGACACGCTCTACGTGCTGCGCCAGCTCGACGGCAGCTACCAGGCGGGCAACTTCCTCGACGCGATCTGGCTGGGCGGCAACCTGGCCCTGGGCGCGGCGGCGCTGCACCCGACGATGGCGCGGCTGGCCGAGCCGAGCGCCACGCGGGAGAACGTGCTGGGGTGGGGCCGGATCGCGGCGCTGTGCGGCGCGGCGCTCATCGCGCCCGCGATGCTGGTGCTCCAGCACGCGACCGGCCGGTTCCGGGACATCCCGGTGATCGCGGCGGCGTGCGCGATGCTGTTCGTGCTGGTCATCGCGCGGCTCGCGGCGATGGTCGCCGACCAGCGGCGGCTGGCCATCACCGACGCGCTGACCGGTCTGCACACCCGCCGGTTCTTCGTGGCGCAGCTGCCGATCGAGGTCGAGCGGGCACGGCGGGGCGGCGGGTCGGTGGCGGTGTTCATCGCCGACGTGGACCGGTTCAAGTCCATCAACGACAACCACGGCCACCCCGCCGGGGACCGCGTGCTGGTGGAGGTCGCCGACCGGCTGCGGCGGGCGGCGAGAGCCGGTGACGTGGTGGCCCGGTACGGCGGCGAGGAGTTCGCGCTGCTCGCGCCGGGGGTGGGGCCAGCGGACCTGGCATCGATCGCGCGGCGGCTGCGGGAGAGCGTGGCGGGCGGCCCGATCACGGCGTCCGACACGGCGGCGCTGGGCGTGACGGTGTCGGTGGGCGCGGCGTGCTACCCCGAGCACGGCGGCGACCCGGCGGCGATCATCGCGGCGGCGGACCGGTCGCTGTACGCGGCGAAGGTGGCCGGGCGGGACCGGGCGGTGGTGGGCGCGGGCCGGGACCCGGGCGGCGCGGACGCCGAGCAGCCCGCGGTGGAGCACCTGTGCCGCATCGCCGACCAGGTGGACCTGCGCCTGTCGTCGCGGCACGACAGCCGGGCCGTGGGCCGGTGGGCGAGGCTGCTGGCGGCGGAACTGGGCCACGACGAGCACAGCGTCCGGGTGGCGGGCCTGGCGGCGCGGCTGCGGGACGTGGGCAAGGTCGTCATCCCGGACGCGGTGCTGCTCAAACCCTCCGCGCTGAACGCCGACGAGTGGCGGGTGGTCCGCCAACACCCCGACCACGGCTTCCGCCTGGTGGACACGGTCCCGGGCCTGTTCCCGGTCGCGCAGACCATCCGGCAACACCACGAACGCTACGACGGCTCCGGCTACCCGCAGGGCCTGGCCGGCACCGCGATCCGGTGGGAGGCCCGGGTGGTGGCGGTGTGCGACGTGTGGGCGGCCTTGCTCGCCGACCGCCCGCACCGGCCCGCGTTCTCGCCGGAGGAAGCCCTCGTCGTGCTGCGCACGGGCCGGGGCACGCTGTTCGACCCCGACGTGGTGGACCTGTTCCTGGACCTCCACGCCGAGGGCCGCATCGACGCGCCGGACCTGGGACGCGTCGGCTGACGGACCTAGACGCCGACCCGCCGCCCGCGAGCGCTGCGCGATCCGCTAATTCTCCCTGTGGGGCAGGGCCAGGATCTCGTCGAGTTGCCGGACGGCGGCGTGCCGTCGGTGTCGCTCGTTGATCGTGCGGTGGATTTCCAGCGCCTGCGCCGCGACCGGCTTGATGCCCTCGTCCCCGGTGAAGCCGAGGAAGGTCTGGCCGATCCGACGGCAAGCCTCGTCCAGTTCGCCGTGACGCAACAAGGTCAGAGCCTGGTCCAACCGGATGTGCCCACGATCTACGCGGTCGTGCTCCGGATAGAGGCGCAGCGCCTGGTCGTGCACGGTGAGCGCCCGGTTCATCCCCGCGGCACGGGCCAACACATTTCCTTGGTAGAAGCGGAGTTTCGGTTCCGTGAAGCCGAAGACGCCACCTCGGGTGACGGACTCGGGGAGTTTCTCGAAGACCAACTCGCTGTGGCGCATCGCGGCGAGTGCCTCCGCACCTCGTCCCATGCTCGCCAGGGCGCGCGCCTCCACGGCCGGCGCCATCGCGGAAGCTGTCGACAGGGTCGTGCCACCGGCCAGACGCCGAGCCGTCCTGGCCAGTGAAGCGGCCTCCGTCGCGGAGCCGTAGTAGAGCGACGCGAGCGCCTCGCGGGTGTAGAGCCAGGCTCGCAGCGGTCGGTCGTCGACCTCCTCGGCAGCGATCTGCCCGGTGTGGAACCAGCGTCGAGCCTCTCGAACCGCACCGACGTCGACGCACAGGATGCCGACCAGGCCGGCCATCCGCGCGGTGACGGCGGTCAGCCGCTGCTGGCTGTCCAGTGGCTGGCGCTGGGCGAGGAGTTGCTGGAGGTCGTCGAAGTCCAAGGTCACCTCGGCCAGCAGGCGAGGCGCCGGCATCGTCCGGTACGCACCGGCGTGGTGATCGGCCTGTTCCTCCCACCAGTCGACGGTGCCGGGCTCGACCGAGCGGCTTTGCAGGGCGTTCATCAAGGCTTGCCGGGTGCCCTCGATCGCGTCGAGGGCCGCCCCGCCGAACCCGACGCCCGCTGTGGACAGCAGTCCTCGAAGCACATCCCTGCGTCGCATGCGATCCTCCGTGACGTCACCGGTGTCGGATGAGTGGCCTGCCGGTGGTGCGCCGCGGCGTCGCCCACCGTCGAGTTGCTCGTCTGTGTAGTCGGCGCCGAATCCGAGGATGTCGGGCCTGGCCCGGTACACCTGGCACAGCGCGTCGAGGTTGCGGGCCGACGGCTTCTCGGTTCCGGTCTCCCAACGGGACACGTTCGGGTGACTGACATGCGGTGTGGGCAGCCCGTTGGCCGCCGCATGGGCGCGTACCCGCGCGGCGACCTCGGCCAAGGTCCAGCCGTGGGCCAATCGGTGCGCCCGCAGTGGGCTGACCTCGCACTGGCGACAGATCTCCGTGACGGTCTCGGCCTTGGACCAGTTGGCGACCTCGGCGGCACCCAGGATCATCCGGACGGTTCCAGCTTGGCTGCGTCGGGGGTGCGCACTGCTCATGGGCCTGCCTCCCATCGCGGCTGGACACCACGACGGTAGGATCCGGGCTCCGGGTTCGCCAGAGATCGACCTGAGATGTGCGCGGCGCGTACAAAGGTTCTCTGCGAGATCGCATGCCGCACATGTGCAGGCCAGCGCACATGCGAGCCTTGTGAACATGGGGCACCGTCGACGTTCCATCGGTCAATGGACCGGAAGGGGACGACGGTGAATGCGCTGACCTGGTTGTCGTCTTCAGCTGTGTTGCTTCTCGTCGTGACCATCGTCGGGTACGCGACCTGGTTGGCGCGTCCAGTGGCCGTGCCCGCGCCGGCGGACCGGGCACGCACACGTGTCGCGACGAAGAGACGGCGCGGTGCGGTGCACCGCACCGTGTTGGTGGTGGACGTCGAGGCGTTCGGCGATCGTCGCCGGACCAATCTGGATCAGGTTGTGGTGCGCTCGGCCCTTTATCGGACTCTGCGGCAGGCCTTCCGCCAAGCCGGGATTTCCCACTCCGATTGCGAATTCGAAGACCGCGGGGACGGCGTGCTGATCCTGGCCCCGGCCGAGATGATCAAAGGCCCCTTTGTCGAAGAGCTGCCCGGAGCGCTCGCCAGGGCGTTGCACGCGCACAACACCACCCATCCCCCCGAACAGCGGATCCGACTCCGCATGGCCTTGCACGCGGGCGAGGTCAACTACGACGACCACGGCGTCACGGCGACCGCCATCAACCTGACCTTCCGGCTCGTGGACGCCGCCCGGCTCAAGAGCGAACTGGCGAACTCGTCGGGAGCACTGGCGGTGATCACCTCATCCTGGTTCTTCGACGAAGTCGTCCGGCACAGTTCGGTCTGCGATCGCCTCGCCTATCGCCGGGTTCAGGTCGTGGTGAAGGAAACCGCGACCACCGCTTGGATCCACGCGCCGGATCAGGACGCGTCGGCCAGCGTGTTCCAGAACATCAGCTCGTAGCCCTGGAGCAGGCGCACGTGCTCGACCGCGCGGTCGAAGGAGATGCCCGCGTCCAGGCCCGCCTGCACCGCGTCCACGCCCTGCTGTTCCAGTTCCGGGACCGGGGTGGCGAAGAAGTCGAAGAACGCGGTGTCCTCGGCCTCGAAGCCGTAGTGCGCGCGCAGGCCGGCCGAGATCCGGCCGCAGTACTCGCCCCAGGCGGCGAAGTTGGTCAGCATCGCGACGGCCGCCACGGCGGGTTCGGTGTTGAGGGCCAGCCAGGCCACGTACGAGGCGTACGCCTGGCAGCCGGGCCGGTAGCGGTACTTCGCCGGGTCCACGCCGGCCTTGCGGGCCAGGGGTTCCAGCAGCGGGAGGACGAGGCCTTCGCCTTGCGCCAGGCTGGTGAAGAAACCGCGCGCGGCGGGTTCGTCGGCCTGGGCGGCGAGGGTGAGGAAGCTGCGCCAGTCGCCCGGCACGATCCGGCTCTCCTCCACGGCCAGCGCGCCGATCGACGACAGCGGTGCCGTGCCCGCCTCGACCAGCGGCACGAACCGGTTCTCGCCGTGCCCGCCTGCGACCTCGTCCCTGATCCTGTCCAGCAGTTGCCTCGCCGACTGGCCCATCGTTCCTCCGCGCTCGGTCGCCAGGTCCGGTTGGGCAGCCTAGACCCGTAGGGTGTCGCGCATGATCACCCTGGGGCCGCTCCTGCCCGCCGACCGCCCGGCCTGGGAGGAGCTTTTCGTCGGCTACAACGCTTTCTACGGCCGTGACCTGCCCGCGTTGCTGCTGGACCGGGCATGGCGGGAGTTCCAGCGGGACGTGCGGATGCACGCGTTAGGCGCCCGGCACGACGGTCGGCTGGTCGGCATCGCGCACTTCCTGGTGCACGCCAGCACGACCGCACCGGACGTCTGCTACCTGCAAGACCTGTTCACCGCGCCGGACGCCCGAGGGTTGGGGGTCGGGCGGGCGTTGATCGACGGGGTGGTGGAGTGGGCGCGGGACCGGGAGTGCTCGCGCGTGTACTGGCACACCCACGAGAGCAACGAGACCGCGCGGCGCTTGTACGACCAGGTGGCGGAGAACCGAGGTTTCCTCTCCTACGTGGTCCCGCTGTGACCCGGTCGGCCGGGACCGAGACCGCGTAGCAGCGGCAGGTACACCTCGTCGACCAACTCGGCGATCACCTTGTCGTCGACCGGCCCGCCGCAGGTCATGAACTCGTTGCGCACCAGGTCCAACGGGGTGCGGGCGGCGCGGTGGGTCAGCCGCACGGGCGGCAGTTCGCCGCGCCGCACCGCACGGTCCACGATCTGCTCCACGGCGTCGGTCAGGCCCGTCGGGCGCTCCAGCCGCTCGCGCAGCAACTCGGCCACCTCCGGGTGCCGGAACGCCTCGGCCATCACGCCCGCGACGATCCCGTTGACCATCGAGTCGGCGCGGCGGGCGATCCGGTCGAACAGGGCGAGCAGGTCCTCGCGCAGCGCCCCGGTGTCGGCAGTCTCGACCTGCACCGAGACCCGGCTGTTCCAGGCCGCCAGCGCCAGCTCCGCCCGGCTGGCCCACCGCCGGTACAGCACCGGTTTGCTGGTCCCGGCGCGGGCGGCGACGCCCTCCATCGTCAGCCGCCCGTAGCCGTGCTCGCTCAGCTCGGCCCACGCGGCGTCGAGGATGGCCGCTTCCAGCTCCGCTCCCCTGCGGCGCGACTTCGAGTCCGTCACCCTGCCCCTAAGATACGTTGCGTTTCTTACCCCACGGGTCTACCGTACCCCGTATTAGACACGATCGGTTTCTTATGGGGGAAACTTGCTTACCCGCCTGCTCCGGGTCTACCTGAGGCCCTATAGGCGCGAGCTGACAGCCGTGCTGGCGCTCCAGCTCGTCGGCACCGTCGCCTCGCTGTACCTGCCCAGCCTCAACGCCGACATCATCGACTTCGGCATCGCCACCGGCGACACCGGCTACATCCTGTCCACCGGCGGCTGGATGCTGCTGGTCACCGCCGTGCAGATCGTCTGCTCGGTCGGCGCCGTCTACTACAGCGCGCGCACGGCGATGGGGTTCGGCCGTGACGTGCGCTCCGCCCTGTTCCACCGGGTCGGCGAGCTGTCCGCGCGCGAGGTCGCCGCGTTCGGGCCGTCCTCGCTGATCACCCGCAACACCAACGACGTGCAGCAGGTGCAGCTGCTCGTGGTCATGGTGTGCACGATGCTGGTCACCGCGCCGATCATGTGCGCCGCCGGCATCGTGATGGCTTTGCAGGAGGACGTGGGCCTGTCTTGGCTGCTGGTCGCGTTCGTGCCGGCGATGGTGATCGCCGTGGGCCTGATCGTGAGCCGGATGGTCCCGCTGTTCCGGGGGATGCAGGAGCGCATCGACGACGTCAACCGGGTGCTGCGCGAGCAGCTCTCGGGCATCCGCGTGGTGCGGGCGTTCGTGCGGGAACGGGCCGAGACGCAGCGGTTCGCCGACGCCAACACCGCCCTGACCCAGACCGCCCTGCGGGTGGGCCGCCTCCAGGCGATGACCTTCCCCGTGGTGATGCTGCTGTTCAACGGCTCCAGCGTCGCCGTGCTGTGGTTCGGCGCGCTGCGCCTGGACACCGGCGAGATGCGGATCGGCGCGCTGACCGCGTTCCTCAGCTACCTCATGCAGATCCTGATGTCGGTCACGATGGCGACCTTCATCTCCATGATGGTGCCGCGCGCCGCCGTGTGCGCGGAGCGGATCAACGAGGTCCTCGACGCCGAGCCGTCCGTGACACCGCCGTCCCGGCCGGTCGCCGAACTGCCCGCGCTCGCCGAGGTCGAGTTCCGGGACGTCGAGTTCCGCTACCCCGGCGCGGTGGACCCGGTGCTGCGCGGCGTGAGCTTCCGGGCCGAGCGGGGCCAGACCACCGCCGTCATCGGCAGCACGGGCGCGGGCAAGACCACCCTGCTCAACCTGGTGCCCCGGCTGATCGACGTCACCGCCGGGTCCGTGCTGGTCGACGGCGTGGACGTCCGCGAGGCCGACCCGGACGCGCTGCGCGCCAAGCTGGGCCTGGTGCCGCAGCGGCCGTACCTGTTCACCGGCACGGTGGCGAGCAACCTGCGCTACGGCCGGCCCGACGCCACCGACGAGGAGCTGTGGGAGGCGCTGGAGATCGCGCAGGCCCGCGACTTCGTCGAGGCGATGGGCGGCTTGGAGGCAGCCATCACGCAGGGCGGCACCAACGTGTCCGGCGGGCAGCGGCAGCGGCTGTCCATCGCGCGGGCGCTGGTCCGCAGGCCCGAGGTGTACCTGTTCGACGACGCCTTCTCCGCGCTGGACGTGGCCACCGACGCCCGCCTGCGCGCGGCGCTCAAGCCGCACACCTCGCAGTCCGCGGTGGTCGTCGTGGCGCAGCGGGTGTCCACCATCCTCGACGCCGACCGGATCGTGGTGCTGGACAACGGCGCCGTGGTCGGCGTCGGCACCCACCGCGAACTGCTCGACACCTGCCCCACCTACGTCGAAATCGTCCAGTCCCAGCTCACCGTGGAGCAGGCCGCATGAGCGCCCCAACCACCACCCGTCCACCGGCCCGCGTGGGCGGCGGCCCGTTCCCCGGCATGGGCATGCCCGTCGGCAAGGCCCAGAACTTCGGACCGTCCGCGCGGCGGCTGGCCAACCGGATGCGCGGTGAGCGCAACGTCCTGGTCGCCGTGCTGGTCCTGGCCGTCATCAGCGTCGGCCTCGGCGTGGCCGGCCCGAAGATCCTCGGCCACGCCACCGACATCGTCTTCAACGGCGTGCTCGGGCAGGCGCGCGGCGGCCCCGGCATCGACTTCGCCGCCCTCGGCGAGGTCCTGGCGTGGGTGTCCGCGCTCTACCTGGCGTCGTCGGCGTTCGCCTGGGTGCAGGCTCGCATCCTCAACGACGTGGTGCAGCGGTTCGTGTTCCGGCTGCGCGAGGAGGTGGAGGAGAAGCTGCACCGCTTGCCGCTGCGCTACTTCGACGCCCAACCGCGCGGCGAGCTGCTGTCCCGGGTCACCAACGACATCGACAACGTGGCCACCACGTTGCAGCAGACGCTGAGCCAGCTGCTGATGTCCGGGCTGACCGTGATCGGCGTGCTGGTCATGATGGTGACCATCTCGCCGCTGCTGGCGCTGATCGCGCTGGCCATCGTGCCCGCGTCGGTCGTGGTCACCGGGCGGATCCGCAAGAAGTCGCAGAAGCTGTTCATCGCGCAGTGGAAGCAGACCGGTGCGCTCAACGCCCACATCGAGGAGGCGTTCACCGGGCACCAGCTGGTGAAGGTGTTCGGCCGGCAGCAGGAGTCCGAGGCGGAGTTCCGGCGGCGCAACGACGAACTGGTGGAGTCCTCCACCGGGGCGCAGTTCGTGTCCGGCCTGATCATGCCGATGATGATGTTCCTGTCCAACCTCAGCTACGTGGCCATCGCCGTGGTCGGCGGGCTGCGCATCACGTCCGGGACGATGACGCTGGGCGAGGTGCAGGCGTTCATCCAGTACTCCCGCCAGTTCACCCAGCCGCTGACCCAGGTGGCGTCGATGGCGAACCTGATGCAGTCCGGGGTGGCGTCGGCCGAGCGCGTGTTCGAGTTGCTCGACGCCGAGGAGCAGACACCCGACCCGGTGGACGCGGTCGCGCCTGCCGCGCGGCGGGGCAGGGTGGAGTTCCACGACGTGGCCTTCTCCTACACCCCCGAGCAGCCCTTGATCCGGGACCTGTCGCTGGTCGCCGAGCCGGGCCAGACCGTGGCCATCGTCGGCCCGACCGGTGCGGGCAAGACGACCCTGGTCAACCTGATCATGCGGTTCTACGAGCTGGACGGCGGACGGATCACCCTCGACGGCGTGGACGTGACCGCGATGCGCCGCGAGGACCTGCGTTCGAGGACCGGCATGGTCCTCCAGGACACCTGGCTGTTCGGCGGGACGATCAGGGACAACATCGCCTACGGACGCCCTGGCGCGACAGACGACGAGGTCGTGGCGGCTGCGCGTGCGGCCTTCGTGGACCGTTTCGTGCGCACTCTGCCCGACGGGTACGACACGGTGATCGACGAGGAGGGCGGCAACGTCAGCGCGGGCGAGAAGCAGCTGATCACCATCGCCCGCGCGTTCCTGGCCGACCCCGCGCTGCTGATCCTGGACGAGGCGACCAGCTCGGTGGACACCCGCACCGAGTCGCTCGTGCAGCACGCGATGGCCGCGCTGAGGTCGTCCCGGACCAGCTTCGTCATCGCCCATCGGTTGTCCACCATTCGTGACGCCGACCTGATCCTGGTCATGGAGGCCGGGCGGATCGTGGAACAGGGCACCCACGAGCAACTCATCGCCGCCGAGGGCGCTTACCACCGGCTGTACGCGGCCCAGTTCGCCGAGGGCGCACTGTAGGGGGTTGGTGTTGGGCGGGCCCAGGTCCACGCTGGGGGTGTGGACCTGGGCTTTCGCGGTGATGTGGTCGAGTTCTACCAGCGGTACCGACGTGGTTACCCGGACGCGGCGGTGGATGTGGTCGTGGCCGAGTTCGGGCTGGGGCGCGATGACGTCGTGGTCGATGTGGGGTGTGGCACCGGGCAGCTGACTGTGCCGTTCGCGCGGCGGGTGCGGGCGGCGGTTGGGGTGGATCCCGAGGCGGACATGTTGGTCGCGGCGCGGCGGGCGGCTGATGTGGCCGACGTGTCGAATGTGAGTTGGGTGTTGGGGGCGGATACGGACGTTCCTGCGCTGGGGTTGGCGGTGGGAGAGGTTGGGGCGGTGACCATCGGGCAGGCGCTGCATTGGATGGATCACGAGCGGCTGTTTCGGGAGGTTCAGCCGGTGGTGCGGAGTGGGGGCGGGGTGGCTGTGTTTACCAATGGCACGCCGTTGTGGTTGCAGGATAGTGAGTGGTCGCGGGCGTTGCGGGCGTTTTTGGAGGAGTACCTGGGTACTAAGTTGGTTTTGACTTGCGGGGCGGATGAGCATACTCAGCAGCGTTATGCGGATGCGTTGGCGAAGCATTTTGAGGTTCATCGGCATTTGGTTGAGTATGACGATTTGTTGGATGTGGAGCGGATTGTGGGTGGGGCGTTGTCCGCGTTGCCGGTGGACAAGTTGCCGGCGGATCGGGTGGCGTTTGGGCGGGCGTTGGGTGAGGTGTTGGAGCCGCATGGGCCGTTTGTTGAACGGGTGGACGTGCGGATCCTGACCGGCCGCCGGTAGGCGGCGTCCTTCGCGCGCGGAGCGCGCGGTAGGTGTTACCTACAAGTGGAGGGCCTCGGTTCCCCCACCGTATGGCCTGC
>NZ_JBBEGC010000127.1:0-20073 GCF_037401995.1 Saccharothrix sp. CCNWYY140 | reverse complement strand
GGGGATGACACAAGCAAGAAGCCCAAGTTGCGCTGTGTCCTCCTCGGTGGACTGCCGCTTGCCGGCTCCGCCGAAGAACCCGCGCTTCGCGCGTCGGGTGGGTGGTGGTGGAGTGTGTTGTGCTTAGTGGCCTAGTCGTAGCTTGAGGTCCTTTGGGGGCACGGTGTGGCCGTGTTCGCAGATCGGTACCAGGGATACCCGGCCGCCGCAGTTGGCGTGTTCCGGCTCGACTGGGGGTGGGTCGTTGGTCAGGTGGCGGTCGCCCCAGGCCATCAGGGACAGCAGTACGGGCCACAGGTCGCGGCCTGCCGGGGTCAGGTCGTACTCGTAGCGGACGCGGCTGCCGAAGTCCTGGTAGGGCTTGCGTTCCAGTAGGCCGGCTTCGACCAGGGCGTGCAGGCGGTTGGTGAGCACGTTGCGTGCGATGGCGAGGTGTTGTTGTAGGGCGTCGAAGCGGCGTACCCCGTTGAACACGTCTCGCACGATCTGGAGCGACCAGCGTTCGCCCAGTACCCCCAGTGCCCGCGCGATCGAGCACCGGTCGTTGTCGATGACCACTCCCTGCACGTCCTCCACGGTACTCCCTGGGTTGCCGATCGGGACCCAGCCAGGCTAGGTTGCTGATCGAAACTCAGCCTGCTTGGGAGGCATCAAACATGCGTGAGGACCACCCGACCGTGCGCGAGGTTCGCGCCAACCCGCCGGCCGTTGTCGAGACCCGCGTGTCGGCGGCTTGGCTGCGCGAGGTGGCCTTTCGGGCGGGCGCGGACGATGTCGGGTTCGTGCCCGTTGACAGCCCGGGGCTGGAGGTGGACCTGGAGCATGCCCGCACCGCCTTGCCGCGCGCTCGGACGTACGTGGCGTTCTGCGTGCGGATGAACCGGGACAACGTCCGTAGTCCGCTGCGCAGTGTGGCGAACACCGAGTTCCATCAGGCCCTGGATGGGGCTGAGGAGGTGGGGCACCGCCTGGCGCTGGCCCTCCAGGACGCGGGGCACCGGGTCGTGCACCCGGCGTCGGCGTTCCCGCAGGAGATGGACGGCTTTCCCGGGCGGGGCTGGGTGGTGTCGCACAAGTTGGTCGCGCAGGCGGCAGGGCTGGGGCGGATCGGCATTCACAGGAACGTGATCCACCCCAGGTTCGGGAACTTCATCCTGCTGGGCACGGTCGTCGCCGATTTCGAGGTCGACGAGCCGACCGCGCCGACGGACTTCAACCCCTGCCTGGAGTGCAAGCTGTGCGTGGCGGCGTGTCCGGTGGGTGCGATCGGCAAGGAGGGGCAGTTCGACTTCCTCGCCTGCTACACCCACAACTACCGCGAGTTCATGAGCGGGTTCACCGACTGGGTGGAGACGGTGGTGGAGAGCACCGACCGCGAGGACTACCGCAAGCGCGTGACGGCGGGGGAGTCGGCCTCGATGTGGCAGAGCCTGGCGTACAAGCCGAACTACAAGGCCGCATACTGCATGGCGGCGTGCCCGGCCGGGTCGGACGTCATCGGTCCGTACCTGACCGACCGCAAGGGCTTCCTGGAAGACGTCGTGAAACCGTTGCAGGACAAGGAAGAGCCGGTCTACGTGGTGCCCGGCTCGGCGGCCGAGACGCATGTGCGCAAACGTTTTCCGCACAAGGAAGTCCGCCAGGTCTCCAACGGCCTGTGAACGCGACCCTGGAACGCGAAGTGGGGCCGTCCGCATCGACTGCGTAGGCCCCACTTCGGTGTTGAGTGCTAGGAGTGCTGAGCGCTCCGGCGCGGGCGGAAGCCGCGTTCGGCGCGGTCGCGTTCCGGACGGCCGCCGCGGAAGCCGCCGCCGCCGTAACCGCCGCCGCTGTTGCCGCCGCGGCGCGGAGCGCCACGACGAGCCGCGCGGACCGGGGTCTCCGGCTCGGTCACCGGGATGCCGCTGGGCACGCGGGCGCCGGTGATGCGCACCAGCTCCTCGTCACCCGGGCGGACCCGGGAGGTGGCCGGGCGGATGCCCGCTCGGGCCGTCAGGCCCTGGACGGCGCGCTTCTGGTCGTGGGTGACCAGGGTGACCACGGTGCCCGACTGGCCCGCCCGCGCGGTGCGGCCGGCGCGGTGCAGGTAGTCCTTCGGGTCGGCGGGCGGGTCCACGTGCACGACCAGCGACACGTCGTCCACGTGGATGCCGCGCGCGGCCACGTCGGTGGCGATCAGGACCGGCGTGGTGCCCTCGCGGAACTGGCCGAGCACGCGGGTCCGGGCGCTCTGCGCCTTGCCGCCGTGCAGGGCGCCCGCCTGGACGCCGACCGACCGCAGCTTCTTGGCCAGCCGGTCCACGTGGTGCTTGGTGCGCACGAACATGATCGTCCGACCCTCGCGGGCCGCGACCTCGGTCACCACGTTCTGCTTGTCCTCGGCGGACACGAACAGCAGGTGGTGCTCCATCGTGGTCACGCTGCCGGTGGGCGGCGCGACCGAGTGGACCACCGGGTCGTGCAGGTACTGGCGGACCAGCTTGTCGACGTCGCCGTCCAGCGTCGCCGAGAACAGCAGCCGCTGACCGTCCTGCGGGGTCAGGTCCAGGATCGCCCGGACCTGTGGCATGAAGCCCATGTCGGCCATCTGGTCGGCCTCGTCCAGCGCGGTGAACCGCACCTCGGACAGGTCGGCCGTGCCCTGCCGCACGTGGTCGGACAGCCGGCCCGGCGTCGCGATCAGCAGGTCGACCCCGCGCCGCAGCGCGTCGATCTGCCGCGGGAACGACGTGCCGCCGACGACCGTCCGGCACCACAGGCCCAGCGCCCGTGCGAACGGCGAGAGCGCCTCTTCGACCTGCATGGCCAGCTCACGCGTGGGCACGAGCACGAGAGCGCGGGGCTTCAACGGCTTGGCCCGGCCGCCCGCGAGGCGGGACAGCAGCGCCAGGCCGAAGGCCAGCGTCTTGCCGGAGCCGGTCTGGCCCCGGCCGAGGATGTCGCGCCCGGCCATCGAGTCGGGCAGGGTGGCCGCCTGGATCGGGAACGGCTCGGTGATGCCGGCCTGCGCGAGCGCCTTGAGCAGCTCGTCGGCGAGGCCCAGTTCGGCGAACGAGGGCAGCGGGCCTTCGGGCACGGTGCTCTCGATGTGATCCGGAACGGTCGTCTCCAGCACCGGCTGGGGACGGCGGTTGCCCTGGCCTGACGGGCGCCGCGTACGCGGTTTGCGGGTCTGCGGGCGCTCGGAACGGCCGTGGGACAGTGGTGGCAAAACAAACCTCCGGGACATGGCACGTCTCGGGGATCTGCCTGTGGTGCCGCAAATCGCAAGGACGAGCCCGGCGCGGTCGAGCGCCGATCGTGGTTGGGGAGCACCGCGCTTCAGGGGCCGCTGAATCGCGCCACCGGGCGGTGCACCACTCAGTCTAGCCGATCAACGGGGGGTGTTTGGCAACTCGGCGGTGTTCTCGCGCACACGGGTCGCGAACCGGGCGATCCCGTGGACCGCCCCCACCGCGATCGGGAACCACATCAGTGCACGTGGGGACGTGTTCGGCCGGATCCCTTCGGCACGGAGTCGACGAAGTGCCCACCACGTGAAAGGAGCGACGACGGTGGGCGCGGTGAGCACCCCGGGCGTGTACCCGCGGAACACCGCGCTCGCCGCCAGGTGGGTCGCGGAGTGCAGCCCGAATCCGGTGAGGACGGTCTGGAAGAACGCCGACCGCCCACCCGTGCGCGCGCCCGCCGCCGCGGCTGCGGTGAACACCCCACCCATCAGGCCGATGGCGATCGCCGATTGCGCCGGAGTCGTGGGCAGAACCCGATTTTTGCGGCTCCAGCGGGACATGGTCGCCAGCTCTTCGAGGTCGTGGACGACCCATGCGGCGAGCAACCCCCAAGTGACCTTCTTGCTGACCATGCCACTTACGTTACAAGATGTAACGTATGTCGGGTAGACCGCGCAGCACCGAGATCGACCGAGCCCTCACCGACGCCACCCTCGACCTGCTCACCGAGGTCGGGTACGACGCGCTGACCCTGGACGCGGTGGCGTCCCGAGCCGGCGTGAGCCGGCCCGCGTTGTACCGGCGCTGGCCGACCAAGCTGCACCTCGTCGCGAACGCCGCCTTGTCGAGCGTGCCGATGTCCGACCCGGACACCGGCAGCGCGCGCGAGGACCTGCTGGTGCTGGCGAACGCCCTGGTGGACGGCCTGTCGTGGGTGGTGCTGGCCGTGCACGCCGAGGCCCGGCGGGTGCCCGGCCTGGTGGAGGGGTTCCTGGGCCGGCGGCACGCGATGGTGGCGGAGGTGGTGCGGCGCGGCGTGGCGCGCGGCCAGCTCCGGGCCGATGTCGACCCGGAGCTGGTGCGCGACCTGCTGTTCGGCCCGCTGGTCTACCACTGGCTGGCCACCGACCGGCGCCGCCGAGCGGAGGACGTGTTCGCCCTGGTCTGGCCGGTGTTGGCGGCTTAGCGCAAGCCGGCCGCGTCCAGCAGCAGCTCGGTCAGCTCCACCGGGTCGGCCAACTCGACCGGCAGGCCGCGCTGGCCGAACCAGCCCGCGATGTTGCGCACGTCCCGCTCCAGGAACTCGGGTCCGCGCGGGTTCGCCGCCAGGTCCACCACCTGCGGCAGGTCGATCACGACCAGCCGTCCGTCGTGGACCATCAGGTTGTAGGCGGACAGGTCGCCGTGCGCGTAGCCCGCCGAAGCGAGCATGCCCAGGGCGTCCACGAGCTGCTGCCACAGGTCCAGCAGCTCGTCGGGCTCCGGCCGCAGCTGGGCGAGCCGGGGCGCGGCGGCGCCGTCCGTGCCGACGAACTCCAGCAGCAGTTCCGTGCCCGCCCGCTGCACCGGGTACGGCACGGGCGCGCCCCGCAGCCACAGCGCGCTGAGCGCGGCGAACTCCGCCACCGCCCACTGCTCGGCGATCAGGTTGCGCCCGAACGCGGTGCGGTTGGCGATGGCCCGGGTCTCGCGGGACTTCTTCATGCGGCGACCTTCGAGGTAGCCCGCGTCCCGGTGGAACATGCGGTGGTCGTTGCTGCGGTACCGCTTGGCGGCCAGCAGGCACGACCGGTCGGTGCCCGGCACGACCCGTTCCAGCAGGAAGACGTCCGCTTCCTTGCCGGTCTTGAGGATGCCCAGCTCGCGGTCCACCGCGGACAGCTCGGTGACGAGCCACCCGGGCCACGGCTCGGGGCCTCGGTCGGCACCGTCCCAGGTGGTCCAGCGGTCGCCGTCCGCCGGGACGTCGGCGGCCTCCGCCTCCTCGCGCCGCTGCGCCAGGTGGTCACGGGCCTCCTCGGTGAGCCGGCCGCGTCGGGTCGGCGCCACGTCGTCCTCGGTCCGGCGGCGCTTGGCCCGCCAGGTCAGGTCGTCGGCGTGGTCGAAGGAGTTGTCGAAGTCGTTGTCGTCGTACAGGTCGAACTCGTGCTTGCGCACTGGGGTGGTCTCCTGGAGATGAGGAGGTGGTCGCCCCAGCTAGCGCGTGTGGTCGGCGCGCTAGGCCTGCGGGGCGAGTGGACGGGTCGGTGCCACGTCCCGGACAGCGATCGCCATCTGGCACCTCCTCGGGTCCACCGGATCACCCGGCGTCTGCACGTACGCGGTGAAGGGTGCCGTGCCCCGACGCACGGCGCAAGCGAATTAACGACCGACGCGGTAGCTGGTGCGTTGTCCCAGCCAGGCGGCCCCGAGCTCGCCCATCACCTTGGAGTCGTGGCGGAGCACGCGCTCGTCGTCCCACTGGGTCGCGCTCGGCGCGGCGGCCAGCATGGTGCGGCGGGCGGTCCGGCTGAACTCGACCAGGGCGTCGACCGCGTCCTGGAGCTGGTCGGGCGGCAGCGGGGCCGGGGCGGCGGTGGTCGGCAGCGCCAGCGGCTCGCCCGCGAGGGCGGCGGAGGTGCCGAGGTCGCGCGCGAGCTGGTGCTCGACGGACTCGGCGTTGACCTGGAGCTTGCGGTAGCGGGTGTCGGCGGTGGCCAGGCGCAGGCCGAGCAGGCGGGCCTGGACCAGTCCGCACCACACGCGCTTGAGCGTCTCGGGGGCGTCCATGACGTCGGTGCGCAGGTCGTCGACGACACCGAGCAGGCCCCTGGGTGTCACCGTGTCGTCGTCTTCGCCGGGTGTGTCGGGACTCACTCGCCTATTGAATCAGCAGCGTCACCACAGGTGACAGCTCGCTGCGTTCAGTCACGCTTTTGGCCGCTCACCGGTGTGCGAACGACCGTCGGTAGTCCTTGGGCGCGACGCCCACGACCGCGTTGAAGTGGTGGCGCAGGAGGGCCGCCGTGCCGAACCCGCACTGGTGCGCGATGGCCTCCACCCCGAGGCTCGTCTCCTCCAGCAGCTGGCGGGCGCGCAGGACGCGCTGGGTGGTGAGCCAGCGGTGCGGGGTGGTGCCGGTCTCGGCGGAGAACCGGCGCGCGAACGTCCGCTCGGACATGCGGGCGTGCCGGGCGAGGCCGCCCACGGTGTGCTCGGTGTCGAGGTTCTCCATCATCCAGGCGAGCGTGGGCTGGAGGCTGTCGGCCTCGGGCACGGCCGGCTGGACGATGAACTGCCGCTGCCCGCCCTCCCGCTGCGGCGCCACGACCATGCGCCGGGCGATGGCGTTGGCGGCGGCGGCCCCGAGCTCACGGCGGGCCACGTGCAGGCAGGCGTCGATGCCGGCGGCCGTGCCCGCGCTGGTGATGACGTCGCCGTCGTCGACGAACAGCACGTCCGGGTCCACTTGCGCCTTGGGGAACCGCTCGGCCAGCTCGTCGACGTACCGCCAGTGCGTGGTGCACGGCCGACCGTCGAGCCGACCCGCCGCACCCAGCACGAACGCGCCACTGCACACCGACAGCACGTTCTTGGCGTTCGCGACGGCCTCCAGCAGCGCCTCCGGGTACCCATCGCGGATCTGGCAGGCGGCGACCGCGACCAGGTCGGCGGACCCGAGGGCGTCGAACCCGTGGTCGGCGATGAGCGAGGCCCCGACGCTGGTCCGGACCGGTGTGCCGGGGTGCTCGCCGCACACCTTGAAGTCGATGGGCGGCACGCCTTCGTCGGTGCGGTCGATCCCGAAGACCTCGCAGATGACGCCGAACTCGAACGGCGTGACCCCGTCGATGACGGGGACGGCGACGGATCTCAGCATGCCCGTCAGCCTAGCTGGCGGGATTTTGACGGACAACGGCATACCTGCCAATGGTGGCAGGTTCTTGGCGGTCGCATAGTTGGTGCCATGACCGCACTGCTGATCGCCCTCACCGTCCTGGCCCTCGTCGTCTACGGCCTGGAGCGCAACCACCGCCGGAACACCAGGGGTTCCCGCCTGGCCGGCAGCTACGACGTGGACGACCGGGACGTCGCCCGAGTGGCCTCCGAACTCCACGCCGCCGCCGACCACCAGCCTTCCCGCCAGGCCCCCCGGCACGCCCGCTTCACGCCCCGCTCGGCCTGACCGCCTTTTTGTCGGTGGTCGCTGGGACAATGGAAACCGGGGGCCGGAGGCCGGCCCCGCGCAAGCCGCAAACCGACCGCTAGACCACCAGCTCGAACGCGCGCTCGCCGACCGGTTCCAGGCGCAGGCCGGCCGCCGCGGCGATCCGGACCAGGTTCCGCGCCTGCGGTTCCGCCCGGGACCGCACGATCGCCCGAGCCAGCAACCCCTTGTGCGCCTTGTTGAAGTGGCTCACCGCCTGCCGCCGCCCCGCACCGTCCTCGGTCACCACCTTCACGGTGATCGCGTGCGGGACCTTCGCCAAGGACGAGTACGGGGCCGACCGCAGGTCGATGACCTCCCGCGCGGCCAGCGCCGGGGCGAGCACGGGCCGCCACAAGCCGCCCAGCGGACCCACGGCGGGCACGACCGAGCCGCCGGACAACCGGTAGGCCGGGATCGGGTCGGCCCCCAGCACCACGCCGAACAGCGCCGACGCCACGCCAAGCCGCTCGGCCGCCCGCCCGCGCTCGACCCGGGTCAACGACGGCACGTCCAGGGCGTCGTAGAGCACCCCGGTGTACCGGGACAGCGCCGGCATCGTCGGGGACGTCCGCAGCTCCGCGTTGCGCGCCACCTCGCCCGCCTGCCGCTCGGACAACCCGAGCACGGCCAGGCTCGCCGGCACGTCCCCCGCGAGGTCCACCAGGGCGTCCACCAGCTTCGCCCGCACGGGGTTCAGCTCGGGCAGCGACAGCGCGTCCAGGGACAGCGGCGGGCCGTCGCCACCGGACGCCTTGGTCTCCGACGGGGGCAGCAGTACCAGCACGGACGGGCAGCCTAGTCCGGCGACGACCCCGAAGGCCCAGCGGCGACCACCGGCCCGGCCGCGACCCCGGCCCGGCGGCCATCCCCAAGCACGGCTACCCCGCGCGGCCACCCCCGGCAAGGCAGCCGCTCGCACGGCCCGAGCCGCCGCCGGACCGCCGGCTCACCCCATCTGGCCCACGCAGAACTGGTTGCCGTCGGGGTCGGCCAGCACGGTCCAGGTCAGGCCCGGCACGGTGTGCTCCGCGACCTCCGTGGCGCCGAGCGCCACCAGCCGCTCCACCTCCGCCACCCGGTCGGGCACGTGCGTGTCGAAGTGGACCCGGTTCTTGCCCGGTGTCGGGTCCGGCACGCGTTGGAGGCCGAGTTGCGGCCCGCCCTCGGACGTGGGTGCGAGCACGAGGTACTCGCCCCAGTCGTGGGCGATCTCGGTGCCCAGCGCCTTGGTCCAGAACTCGGCCAGCTTGCGCGGGTCGGCGGTGTCGATGGTGATCAGGCTGATGGTCAGGTTCATGCCGCGCACGGTAGCGACGGGGTACGACGATTCCGCGCCCCGCGACGCCCCTCGCCCCGCGACGCCCCCCGCCCCCCGACGCTCCTCGCCCCGCGACGCCCGCCCCGCCCGCTCCGCGACGCGACGCCCGCCCGCGAGAACCCGTTGGAACTGGTCCGGGCCGGTTCACTACCCTTTCTCGGACAACCCGCGCCACGAGGAGCACCCACCGTGATCACGAGGATGTCGTCGCTGTTCCTGCGCACGCTGCGCGAGGACCCGGCCGACGCCGAAGTCCCCAGCCACAAGCTGCTGGTCCGCGCCGGATACGTCCGCCGCGTCGCACCGGGCGGTTACTCGTGGCTGCCGCTCGGGCTGCGGGTGCTGCGCAACATCGAGCAGGTCGTGCGCGAGGAGATGGACGCGTTCGGCGCGCAGGAGATCCAGTTCCCCGCGCTGCTGCCCAAGGAGCCCTACGAGGCCACCAACCGGTGGACCGAGTACGGCCCCAACATCTTCCGGCTCAAGGACCGCAAGGGCGCGGACTATCTGCTCGGACCCACGCACGAGGAGCTGTTCGCGCTCACCGTGAAGGGCGAGTACTCCTCGTACAAGGACTACCCGGTCACGCTGTACCAGATCCAGACCAAGTACCGCGACGAGGCACGACCCCGCGCGGGCATCCTGCGCGGGCGCGAGTTCGTGATGAAGGACTCCTACTCCTTCGACCTCACCGACGAGGGCCTGTCGCACTCCTACCGGCAGCACCGCGACGCCTACATCCGCATCTTCGACCGCCTGGGCATGGAGTACGTGATCGTCTCCGCCACGTCCGGCGCGATGGGCGGCTCGGCGTCGGAGGAGTTCCTGGCGGTCGCGCCGACCGGTGAGGACACCTTCGTGCGCAGCACGGAGTCCGACTACGCGGCCAACGTGGAGGCCGTGGCGACGCCCGTGCCGGCGGAGCAGTCGATCGAGGACAAGCCCGCCGCGCAGGTCCACCACACGCCCAACACGCCCACCATCGAGTCGCTGGTGGACTTCCTCAACGCCGCCGGTCTCGGCCGGACGTTCACCGCGGCGGACACGCTGAAGAACGTCCTGGTCAAGCTCACCCAGCCGGGCGCGAAGGAGTCCACGCTGCTGGCCGTGGGCGTGCCCGGCGACCGCGAGGTGGACTTCAAGCGCCTGGAGGCGGCCGTCGCGCCCGCCGAGGTGTCGATGCTGGAGGAGTCCGACTTCGCCAGGAACTCGTTCCTGGTGAAGGGCTACATCGGGCCGGGCGCGCTCCAGGCCAACGGCGTCCGGTACCTGGTGGACCCCCGCGTGGTGCGCGGCACGGCGTGGGTGACCGGCGCGGACAAGGCCGACCACCACGTGGTGGACCTGGTGCAGGGCCGCGACTTCACGCCCGACGGCGTGATCGACGTGGCCGAGGTGCGCGAGGGCGACCCCTCGCCGGACGGCAAGGGCGTGCTGGTCGCGGCGCGCGGCATCGAGATCGGCCACATCTTCCAGCTGGGCCGCAAGTACGCGGACGCGTTCACGCTGGACGCCCTCGGTCCGGACAGCAAGCCCATCCGGATCACAATGGGCTCCTACGGCATCGGCGTGTCGCGCCTGGTCGCGGCCATCGCCGAGCAGAGCCACGACGAGCGCGGCCTGATCTGGCCCCGCAACGTCTCCCCGTTCGACCTGCACGTGGTGGTCGCGGGCAAGGACGAGGCGCTGGCCGCGGGCGGCGAGAAGCTGGCCGGCGAGCTGTCGGCGGCGGGCCTGAAGGTGCTGCTGGACGACCGCAAGGCCAGCCCCGGCGTCAAGTTCGCCGACGCCGAGCTGATCGGCGTGCCGACGATCGTGGTCGTGGGTCGCGGCCTCGCGAACGGCGTGGTCGAGGTCAAGGACCGCCGCTCGGGTGAGCGGGTCGAGGTCGCGGTGGACGAGGTCGTGGACCACCTCCGGGCGCTGGTCCGGGGCTGAGCCTGGGCGCGGGGAGGGTTTCGGGAGCGCCGGAACCCTTCCCCGCGAAGTGGTCCAGGACCGTGCGGTGCACGAAGGCGTACCCGCGTCCGGTGCAGCGCAGCAGGATGTGGCTGTCGGCGTGGTCGAGGAAGCCGAGCAGGTCCCGCGGCAGGTAGCCGCGCCGGGCGAGCAGCCGCAGCACGGCCCGGTGCCGCAGCCAGTCGCCGAGGCCCACGGCGAGCGCGGTGAGCACGCCCGCCCACACCCCGAAGAACAGCACCGAGGTGTTCGGCCGGAACCGCGGGCCGGAGAGGTACGCCGGCACCAGCGCGGCGCCCCACGCCACGGCGCAGACCAGCGCCACCGCCGCGCCGGCGGCCAGCGCCTGGTTGCGGGTGGTGGTGATCGCCGCGCCGGGTGCCGAGGGCGCCAGGTCGGGCCGCGGCCGGGTGTGGGCCAGCGCCCACCCCACCAGGCCGGCCGACGTCACCAGCGCGACGAGCGTCAGCGGCGACCCGACCAGGTAGGTGGACAGCACCGCCGTGATGGCCGCGCCCGCCGCCCCGGCCGTGCCGGTGGCCCGCACGGCCGTCCAGGACGTCCGGCGACGGGCCAGGGCGATCGCCGCGGCGGCCACCCCGCCGGCGGTGGTGAGCCCCAGGAAGTCCGGGATGCCCTCCAGGAACCTCTGCCCCGGTTCGTGGTCGAGCGTGGTGAAGCGGTGCAGCACCATCGTCGTGGTCACGCCCACCGCCCCGCCGACCGCCAACCGGCGCAGGACGGGGGCGAAGGTGCGCCACCGCCAGCGGTTGACCGGTGCGATGCGCCGCCGGGACGCCACGAGCCCCGTGACCACCCCCGGCACCGCCCACACCACCGGGTGGTCCCACGTCGCCGCCGTCCGGAACCCGAACAGCGCCAGCGTGACCGTGAAGGACACCGCCGAGAGCACCACGACCGTGCCGACCGCCACGGCCAGCGCCGTCCCCGCCAGCGCCCGCACCCGCAGTGCCCGCGTCGGCAGCCACGACAGCTGCACCCAGTCCGGGTAGAAGACGCTCTCGTGGTGCCGGTCCATCGCGCGGGCCAGCCAGGACAGGTAGCGCCGGGTCTGCGCCGGGGTGTACCTGGGCGTGGCCAGGCCCGACCGGGGGCGGGCGAGCATCGCGGCCACGTAGTCGCCCAGCGGGTCGGCGCGCACCCGGTCGGCCGGCACGCCCGCGTAGGCCAGCGCGTAGACGCTGAGCATCAGCGGTGTGGTCAGCAGGTCGAGCAGGCGCGGGTCCTGGCGCAACGCCGTGCGCAGGCCCGCCAGCGGTCGGCCCGCTTCCCGCAGGTGGGCCACGACCTCCTTGCGCGTCAACGGTTCCAGCACCACGGCCGCGGCCAGCGACAGTCGGGTGCGCAACCGCTCGTAGTCGCCGGTCCGGGCGCACACCACGACCCCCGACAGACCGTGCTCGGCCCGCCAGGCGTTGACGGCCGCCACGCAGGCGTCGCGCCACGCCGGGTCCACCTCGTCCAACCCGTCCAGCAGCGGCAGCACCGCGTCCGTGCGCACCCACTCCCGGGCGACCCCGCGCGGCACGCCGTACCGCTTCACCAGTTCGTCCACCAGCCACTCGGCGAGCGAGGCGTGCCGGGCGGCCCACGACGACAGGTGGAACACGACGGGCACCGGCTCCTCGGCGTCGGCCGAAGCCCGGTCGAGCAGGGTGCGGGCCAGCTCCAGCAGGGCGGTCGTCTTGCCCGCGCCGGGGTCGCCCAACAGCAGGAGGCCGCCCCGGTCGTGCACCTCCGCCAGCGACGACACCGGCCGCCGGTCGGGTGCGACCAGCGTGCCCCACGGGTGGTCCACCGCCTCGGGCCGCCGGGTCAGCCCCACCTCGACCCGCGCGACCGCCTCCAGCGACCGGTCCAGCACACCGGAGACCCACTGCGCGCGCACCGACTCCAGCAGCGCCCGCCGCACCCGGCCGTCGTCGGGCTGGTCCACTGTGGACTCACGGCGCTGGTGGACCTCCCACGCCAGGCCGAGGGCGACCAGGACGAGCACCGGCAGCCAGCCGCCCACCCCGGCCTTGCCCAGCACGTCGAGCTGCCCGTCGACCCGGGGCAGCACGCCTTGCAGCACGCCCCCCGCGACGAGCAGCTTGGGACCGACCCGCCGCCACTGCCACACACCTCAATGGTGCCCGCGTTCGGTTCACACCAGAGGGTGAACTTGATCAGCGGTGGAGGATGGCGGCGAGAACGGCCTCGGTGTCCGAGAGGTCTTTGAGCACCACGTGGGCGCCGGCGTCCTCAAGCTCCTCGACGCTGCTGCGGCCGGTCGCCACGCCGATCGCCAGCGCGCTGTGGTGCAGGGCCGCGTCCACGTCGTGCGGCGTGTCGCCGATGACCACCGCCGAGAAGTCCTTGCCGTGCTTGGCGTTCGCGAGCCGCACGGCCTCCAGCACCAGCTCGGGCCGGTGCTCGGACACGGTGCCGTAGCCGCCGATCTCGAAGTCGAGGTGGGTGTCCAGCCCGAACGCGGCCAGCTTGAACCGGGCGATCTCCACCAGGTTGCCGGTGACCAGCGACTGCACGACGTCCTCCCGCGCGGCCAGGGCCGCCAGCACCGCCGCCGCCCCGGGCAGGGCGTGGCCGTGGGTGGGCAGGAGGTGGGCCTCGCGGGTGGCGACCGCGACCAGTTCCCGGTGCAGGCGGTCCACCACCTCGTCGGTGGGCTCGACGTCGTGCAGCGCCAGCAGTTCCAGCGTGATCGCCCGCTCGGTGCGGCCCGGGAAGGACGGCACGTGCACCAGTTCCAGGCCCGTGACGGCCTGGAGGGCAGTCCGGTACCAGGTGTGGCCCAGACCCCGTGCGTCGATCAGGGTCAGGTCGATGTCCCACAGCACCAAGGTGTTCACAGCTTCTGCACGCTCTCCAGGATGTGCTCGACCTCGTCCGCGCTCGGACCTTCCGCCACGTGCGGACCGCCCTCGGCGACGTTGAGGACCACCACGGACACCTTCGTGCCGGACCGCATCGCCACAGCCGTCACGGTCGCCTTGGGGGAGAAGCACGGGTTCACGGCGTTCGGCTCGGCCTTGACGCTCACCACGGCCTTCTCGTCGCTCTCGGACTCCACCTTCGGCTCGCCGAGCCGGGGCTCCTTGCGGTCCACGGTGTAACCGCCCTTGGCGATGGCCTTCGCGACCTCCGTGGCCACGTCCGCGGGCGAGTTGGACACCACCGAGCCGGACCCGATCTGGGCCTGGATCATGTTGCGCCCCTGGCACTCGAAGGGTCGCGACACCGCGGACTTGGCCAGCCGCACGCCGCCCGCCACGCCGCCGCCGGAGAGCTCCCACGACTCGGGCAGCTCGTAGGAGACCCCGGACTGGGTGTCCTCGACCGTCTGCCACTTGGTCTGTTTCGCGGGCTGCGCGGACGTGGTGGCGGGGCCGCCGCCCGCGGACGTCGAGTCCTGGTTGAGCAGGACCGCCGTGACGACGCCGCCCGCGACCAGGAGCACGCCCAGCACCGACAGCGCGATCCACAGTGGACGGCGGTTCGGCTTGGGCGGCGGCGTGGGCTGGTAGTAGCCGAGTCCGGAGTAGCTCACGTCAGCCGCCCAGCGGCTTCACGGAGTCGACCATCGCCTGGAGGTCGGCCTCCGTCGGCGGCTTCGGATCGGCCGGGCCGCCCTCCAGGTCGCCGTTGGCCATGAACACGTGCAGCCCCTTGGAGCTCTTCAGGATCAGGATCTTCACCATGCCCTTGGTGGCCAGGCACTCGCTGCCGCTGGTGGTGATGGCGGCGTCGACCTGCACGGCGTCGATCTGGCCGCCGTTGTTGTTCGGGATCTTCAGCGCCTTGGGCTCGGTGAGCTTGATGTCGCGCGTCTTGCCCGAGGAGTAGTACTCGGCGCCGATCTTCTCGGCGAGGTCCTTGGCCACGGCCGCCATGTCGCCGGGCGGCAGGACCGCGCCGCCGGTCGCGCCCCGGTTGTAGCCGCTGCCCTGGCAGTCGTACTTGCCGAACAGGGTCAGGCCGGTGAGCGAGAGGTCCTTGATCGTCTGGAAGCTCGCCGAACCCGCGCTGGGCGTCCACGCCTTGGGGACCTCGTAGCTGAAGTGCAGGTCCTCGATCGCCAGGCAGTTCCAGTCCGCCTTGGTGGCCTTGCACGACGAGCCCGGGGTGCTCGGCTTGGTCGAGCTGGTGGTGCTGGGCTTGGTGGTCGTGGTGGGCTTCGGCTCCGAAGACCCGGTCTGCGCCACGGTGTTCTGCTTGTCGTCGTCGCGCAGGAGGAAGAACGCGGTGAGACCACCGCCGACGAGGACCACCACGGCCGCGACGACCGCGATCCACACCCCGGTCTTGCTCTTCTTCGGCGGCTCTTCACCGCCGGAGAACACGCCCAGGCCGCCGTAGCCCCCGTACTGCTGCTGCTGTTGTTGCGGGTAGCCCTGCGGTTGGCCATACGGGTCGCTGTAAGGCGCGCCGTAGCCCGGTTGCTGACCGTACTGCTGCTGTTGCGGGTCGTAGGAGCCGCCGTACCCCTGCTGCGGGTAGCCCTGGTTCTGCTGCCCCCAGTCGCCCTGGCCGGACTGGCCTCCCCAGTTGCTCTGCCCGTCACCTGGGTAAGTCACCGGCAAACCGTACCCCGAGGGTTCCGCCGGCCGAGCCGGTCCGGTTAATTCAGCACGCGTTGACTTCGATGGCGGCCGGTCGTACGCTCTGAATTCAACACATGATGAACAAGCTCTGGAGGAAGTCATGGCCACACCACACGACCGGCCCCCGGCGGTCCTCGCGGTGGCCACCGCCGTCGTCGGCGCGCTCGTGGCACTCGTGCTCGGGCTGCTGACCTTCGGCGTGCAGGCGACGGTCCACCCCGCCGACGTGCCCCTGGCCGTCGCGGTCGGCCCCGACGCGCCGCCGCAGCTCAAGGCGGTGGCGGACAAGCTCGCGGGCACCGACGCCGCCGAGGTGTCCTGGCGGGTCACCACGCCCGACGAGGGGCGGGAACTGCTGCGCTCCCAGGACGTCTACGGGGTGCTCGAACTCGCGCCCGGCGCGGCCACGGTCGTGCTGTCGGGCGCGGTGAACCCGTCCGGGACCCAGGTCGCGCAGCAGGTGCTCGGTGGGGTGGCGCAGGGGGCGGGGCTGCCCGCGAAGGTGGTCACGATGGACCCGGCCTCGGCGGCGGGTCGCACCGCGCCGCTGGCCGCCAGCGCCCTGCTGTGGATCGGTGGCCTGGTCGCGGGCGCGGCGTTCACCGTGCTGGCGAGCCGAGGTCGGCGTGCCGTGGGCTTGGGCGCACGACTGCTGGGCGCTTCGCTCGCGGCTGTGCTGGCCGTGGCCGTCGTGGCCGGGTTCTTCGCCTTGTGGGACTCGAACCTGCCGCTGGACTGGGACGTGCTGGGTTACCTGGCCCTGGTGGCGGTGGCGTTCGCGCTGCTCCAGACCGGTTTGCTGCGGCTGCTGGGGCTGCGGGCGATGGCCGTCCTGGCTCCGCTGTACCTGATGGCGCCGGCGGTCGCGGGCCAGGTGCCCGAGCTGCTGAACCCGGCGTACCGGGCGGTGCTGTGGTCGTGGACGCCGTTCCGGTTCTCCACCGAGGGCCTTCGGGCACTGCTCCAGAACGGCACGCTCGACGCCGCCCAGGTGTGGGTGTTCGTGGGTATCGCCGTGGCCGGGCTGGTGATCCTGCTGCTACCCGCGAAGAAAGCTCAGCCGGACCTTGCGGACCGGGTTGTCGACGTTCGTGTCGACCAGGCAGACCGACTGCCAGGTGCCCAGCACCAGCGCACCGCCTAGCACCGGGATCGTCGCGTACGGCGGCACCAGCGCGGGCAGCACGTGGTCACGGCCGTGACCGGGGCTGCCGTGCCGGTGCCGCCAGCGGTTGTCCGCGGGCAGCAGGTCGCGCAGGGCGGCGAGCAGGTCGTCGTCGCTGCCCGCGCCGGTCTCCAGGACGGCCAGCCCGGCGGTGGCGTGCGGGACCCACACGTGCAGCAGGCCGTCGCCGTCCTCGTCCCGCAGGAAGTCCTCGCACACGCGGGTCAGGTCGTGGACGACCTCCTCGCCGCCGGTCCGGATCTCAATTTCCTCGCTGCGCATGGATCAATCGTGCAGGATTCCCCCTCGTGCAGCACACCGCGATCGTCACCGGAGCCAACCAGGGGATCGGGGCCGCGACCGCGCGAGCCCTCGCCGCGCAGCGCATCCAGGTCCTGATCACGTTCCTGCGGTTCGCGCCCGCGCCCGACCCGAGCGTGCCCCGGGAGTACTTCACCGCCCGCGAGGCCGGCGCGGACGCCGTCGTCGCCGAGATCACCGAAGCGGGCGGCAAGGCGCACGCGATCGAGGTCGACCTGGCCGAGAGCACCGCGCCGGCGTTGCTGTTCGACACCGCCGAACGCCTCTTCGGCCCGGTGGACGTGCTGGTCAACAACGCCTCCAGCTGGGTGCAGGACACGTTCCTGGCCGCCGACGTCGACAAGTTCGGCCGCGTGCTGAACGCCGTCACGCCGCAGACCTTCGACGCCCAGTTCGCCGTGGACGCCCGCGCCGGCGCGCTGATGATCGCCGAGTTCGCCCGGCGGCACCTGGCGCGCGGCGGCAACTGGGGCCGGATCATCTCGCTCACCTCGGGCGGGCCGTACGGGTTCCCCAGCGAGGTCTCCTACGGCGCGGCGAAGGCGGCGATCGACAACTTCACCATGTCCGCCTCCGTCGAGCTGTGGCCGCACGGCGTGACCGCGAACGTGGTCAACCCGGGCGTGACCGACACGGGCTGGGTGAACGACGCCGTGCGCGCCCAGCACAGCGTGGGCACGCCGGAGGAGGTGGCGGACGTCATCGCCTTCCTGTGCTCGCCGGCCGCGAAGCGCGTGACCGGCAGCCTGGTGCGGCTGCGCTGACCCCGGCCGCATCGACCCCGACTGACATTACTGACGGGTAACATGGCGCGCATGAAGGCATCTCGTCTGCGGCGGGGCATGAACCTGTGGCCGCCGTTCCTGTTCGCCGGCATCCGGGTCGTCGCCCTGTCCGACGACTACCGGTACGCCAAGGTGCGCATGCGCCTGCGCTGGTACAACCGCAACTACGTGGGCACCCACTTCGGCGGCTCGCTGTTCGCGATGACCGACCCGTTCTGGATGCTCATGGTCCTGCGCCACCTCGGGCGGGACCACATGGTGTGGGACCGGGCGGCCGAGATCGACTTCGTCAGGCCGGGTCGCGGCACCGTGCACGCGGAGTTCAAGCTGACCGACGAGCACCTGGACGAGCTGCGGGCGCGGGCGGCGGACGGTGGCAAGGCGCTGGCGTGGTTCCCGGTGGACGTGGTGGCCGAGGACGGCACCGTCGTGGCGCGGGTGCGCAAGCAGGTGTATGCCCGCCGCAAGGACGCTCGACCGGATGAACGGGTGTCTGAAGTGCTTAAGGCTTGAGATTCATCGGCAAAACTCTGGACTAGCCGATGATTTGACGGTAGTGATGGGAGTCATGCGCAACGCGTTCGGATCCACCTTCGACGTCCCGACCGGCTACCTCAACACCGCGAGCATCGGCCTCCCACCCGCGCCGGCGGCGGCCGAGGTCGCCGACGCCGTGCGCCGGTGGGCGTCCGGCCTCGACGGCCCGACCAGCGCCGAACCGGCCGTCACCACGGCGCGGGAGGCGTTCGGCAAGCTCCTGGGCGCGCCGGTGTCGCAGATCGCGAGCGGTGCTTCGGTGTCGCAGATGGTGGCCAACGTGGCGGGCGGCCTGCCGGCTGGGGCTCGGGTGCTGGTGGCGCGCGGGGACTTCACGTCGTTGACGTTCCCCTTTGCCGCTCGTGGGTGCGAGGTGACCGAGGTTGAGTTGGAGGATGTGCCGTCTGCGGCGGCTGGGCATGACCTGGTCGCCGTGAGCGTTGTGCAGTCCGCCGACGGGCGGATCGTGGACTTGGAGGGGTTGCGGGAGGCCGGCGTTCCGGTGCTGCTGGACGCCACGCAGGCCGTCGGGTGGCTGCCGCTGGCGCTGGACTGGGCGGACTACGTCGTCGCGGCCGGGTACAAGTGGCTGATGGCCCCACGCGGGTCGGCGTGGCTGGCGTGCTCGCCCGCCGGGGTGGAGCGGGCGGCGCCGGTCGCAGCGAACTGGTGGGCCGGCGAGGACCCGTGGGATTCCGTGTACGGCCTGCCGCTGCGCTTGGCGTCCGACGCCCGGCGGTTGGACATCTCGCCCGTGTGGCTGGCGCAGTACGGGGCGGCGGCGTCGCTGCCGTACCTGGCGTCGCTGGACCTGGCCGCGGTTCGCGACCACAACGTGGGTTTGGCGGACGCGTTGCTGGCCGGCTTGGGTCTGCCTGCGCAGGGGAGTGCGATCGTGTCGCTGGAGCTGTCGTCGGATCAGGCGTCCAGGCTGGCTGCGGCCGGTGTGAAGTCGGCGACGCGGGCGGGGCGGACGCGGCTGGCCTTTCACCTGTACAACACGACGGACGATGTGGATCTTGTGCTCGAGGCGCTCGCCTAGCGGCCGTCCGTTACCGTGACGGTTTGTGTCGGTTCCTCCCGAATCACCTGAAGAGGTGACCCAACGGTTACCCCGCGTCCCTCCGGCGGGACCGTCGGACACCGCACCGCTGTGGCGATCGGAGATCGGGCAGCTCGACTCCCTGCTGAGCTCGCCGCCGCCTCCCAGATCGAGTGCCCCACCCTCCAGGCCACCCGGTCGGCGTCTCCCGAACGGGTGGCTCCTCAAGGGGTTGGGACTCGTCGGCGTGGCCGTGGTGTCCGGCCTGGTGTGGCTGGTCGTGATGCCGAAGAGCGAGTCAGGCACCACGCCCACCTCGACGTCCCCGACCCCAACGGGTGAATTCTCCTTCGCGCGCGCCCCACAGGCCCCGGAGGCAGTGCTGGACAGCTCGTGCGCCCCGCACGCCTACGGCAAGGCGAAGGAGTACTTCACGAGCACGCCGTGCCAGCAGCTGTCCCGGTCGCTGTACACGGTGAGTGCAGGCGGCAAGCAGGTGCTGGTGTCGGTGGTGGTCGTGAAGATGGCGGACGACAAGGCGGCTACGGAGCTGAAGAAGTTCCTTGACGGGGACAACACGGGCAACCTGTACGACTTGTCGCGGGAGGGTGTGGCGAAGGTGCCTGGGGGGCCGGACTGGGTGGCGCATGGGGAGTATGCGTCGAAGGTGCAGGGGCGGGAGTTGGTGATCGTCGAGTCGGATTTTTATGGGGCTACCAAGACGGCTGAACGGGATCGGAAGCTGTTGGACCGGATCAGTACCGACGCCCTGCGCTTGGCCGCCTAGAGACCTGGCCGCCCAGCTGCTCCGCTCTTCGCGCGCGCAGCGCGTTGTTCGCGCGCGGAGCGCGCGGTAGGTGTTACCTACAAGTGGAGGGCCTCGGTTCCCCCACCGTATGGCC
>NZ_JBBEGC010000126.1:0-20280 GCF_037401995.1 Saccharothrix sp. CCNWYY140 | reverse complement strand
TGGTAGCCCTTCGGGCAGGCCATACGGGGATGACACAAGCAAGAAGCCCAGGTAGAGGTGTGCCGTGCGGCAGCTTCATGAAAAGCCATGCGTGCGGCTTTGGGCGGGGGTTGACCTCTCCGTGGTTTGTTTGTGGTGTTCTTAGAGTTGGTTGCGGGTGGTGGGGGCTTCCCAGTTCAGGTCTGGGCCGAGGGGGACCAGGCCGGAGGGGTTGATCCAGGTGTGGGTCAGGAAGTAGTGGCGTTTGGTTTGGGGGAAGTTGGTGGTGGATTTGAAGGCGTCTTGGGAGTACAGGTCTCGGGCGTAGGCCCACAGGTTTGGGTAGTCGACCAGGCGGCGTAGGTTGGCTTTGAAGTGGGTTACGTATACCGAGTCGAACCTTGCCAGGGTTACGAACAGGCGGATGTCCGAGTCTGTGAGGAAGTTGCCGAAGAGGTACCTTTGGGTGGAAAGGCGTTCTTCTAGCTGGTCCAGAGCGTCGAAGAGGGAGAGTACTTCGCGCTCGTAGTCCTCCTGGGTCTTTGCGAAGCCGCAGCGGTACGGTCCATTGTGGACGCGTTCGTACAGGAAGTCGTTCAGTGCGTCGATCTCTGGGCGCAATGACTCCGGGTACAGGTCAATGTCGTTGCGGGCCCATTGGTCGAAGGCGGTGGCCACGTCCAGGCTTAGGGTCCTGAAGTCGTTCGTCGCGATTCGCTTTTCCACCTTGTCCCACAGGACCGGCACGGACACGTGGCCGTCGTGGTTTGGGTCGGTGGCTGTGTAAGCCTCGCTCAGCAGGGTGAAGCCGTTCAAGTGGTCCAGGTCGTGGTCCTCGCCCTCTCGGAAGGCCCAGCCTCGGCCGTCGCGCATCGGGTCCACGGCGGATACCGAGATGGCCTCCTCCAAGCCCTTCAGCTTGCGGGTGATCGTCACTCGTTGGCAGAACGGGCAGGACAGGGCGATGTAGAGGTGGTACCTATTCGGTTCCGCTCGGACTCCGCTTGAACCGTCTGCGGTGATCCGGTTCGGGAAGGCGGGGCCGGGGCGGGCGGACTGGCCGGGTTTGGGCTTGGGGGCGTAGGGACCGTAGGTCGCGAAGTCCACCGGGCTCGCGGCCTGGGGTGGCGTGGTCATGCCGGTTCCCTTCTGGGTGTGTGGGGGACAGCGGAGAGCAGGGCGCGGGTGTGCGGGTGGGTCGGGGACACCAGGACCTGGTCTGCCGGACCGGTTTCCACCACGCGACCGCCTTGCAGCACGGCCACGCGGTCGGCGACCTGGCGGACCACGGCCAGGTCGTGGGAGATGAACACGATGCTCAAGCCCAGTGACGCCTGGAGGTCCACCAAGAGCCGCAGCACCTGGGCTTGCACCGAGATGTCCAAAGAGGACGCCGGTTCGTCGCACACCAGCAGGTCCGGGCCGGGGGCGATGGCGCGGGCGATGGCCACTCGTTGACATTGGCCGCCTGACAGCTCGCCGGGGCGGCGGGTCAGCAAACCCGTCGGCAGGGCGACCTGGTCGGCCAGCTCGTGGACGCGTGCTGGGGAGGCGTCCAAGCCGAAGGCGCGCAACGGTTCCGCGATGAGGTCGTGGGCGGTGTACCGAGGGTCCAGGCAGGTGAACGGGTCCTGGAAGACCAGTTGCACGCGTCGTCGGAAGCGCCTCAGGGCCTCGCCGCGCAGAGCGGCCAGGTCGGCGCCGTCGAAGAGGATGCGGCCGGCTGTGGCGTCCTCCAGCCGTACCAGGAGTCGGGCCACGGTCGACTTCCCCGCCCCGGACTCCCCCACCAACGCCAGGGTCTCGCCCCGCGCCACGGTGAAGCCCACGTCCTCGACGGCGGTGGTGTGGCGCCGGCCGGTGCCGAAGCGGGAACCGGTGAAGACCTTCGTCAACCCTCGGACGTCGAGCAGCACCTCGTCCGTCGCTGCGGAAGCCCGAAGTCGTGTGGAGTGGAGGCTGGGCGCGTCGGCGACCAACTGGCGGGTGACGGGGTGGTCGGGGGCGTCCAGCACCCGGCTGGGCGGGCCTTCCTCGATCACCAACCCGTCCGCCATCACCACGACGTGTTCGGCGCGCTCGGCCGCGATGCCCAGGTCGTGCGTGATGAGCACCAGAGCGGTCCCGGAGGACCTGGTCAGCTCGGTCAGGTGGTCCAGCACCTGCCGCTGCACGGTCGGGTCCAGCGCGGACGTGGGCTCGTCGGCCACGATCAGCTCCGGGCCGCCGGCCAGCGCCGCCGCGATCAGGACCCGCTGCCGCATCCCGCCGGACAGCTCGTGCGGGTACTGCCGCGCCCGCGCGCCCGCGTCCGGGAGCCCCGCGACCTCCAGCAGTTCCACCGCCCGTCGCCGGGCCTCCCGCCCCGACGCCAGGCCGTGCACCCGCAGCACCTCGGCGACCTGCGCGCCCACCGGCACGACGGGGTTCAGCGCGGCCGTCGGGTCCTGCGGCACGAGGGAGATCGACCGGCCCCGCACCGACCGCATCCCGCGTTCGCCCAGGTCCAGGAGGTTCCGCCCGCCGAACTCGACCGATCCGCCGAGCACCCGCGCCGCCGGCGGCAGCAGGCCCAGCACGGCGCGCGCCAGGGTGGTCTTGCCGGACCCGGACTCGCCGACGACGGCCACGGTCTGCCCGTGCCGCACGGTCAGGTCCACGCCGGCCAACGCCGGCGGTCCCCCGCGGTAGGACACCCGCAACCCCCGCACCGCCAACAGGCTCACGGCCGCGCCACCGCCCGGTGCAGCGCGGTCACGGCCAGCGTCGTGCAGACGACCATCACCCCGGGGAACGCCGTGAGCCACCACGCCGTTCCCACGTAGTCCCGCCCGGAGGACGCCAGCGTGCCCCAGTCGGCGTCCGGCGGGCGCGGACCGAAGCCCAGGAAGCTCAGCGAGGACGACGCCAGCAGCGCCACCCCCAGGCTCATCAGCGCGAGCGTCAGCACCGGCCCGGCCGCGTTGGGGATGATGTGCCGCACCAGCACGGCGGTGGGCCGCACCCCGCTCACCGTCGCCGCCGCCACGAACGGCCGTGTCCGCACGTGCAGGACCTGCGCCCGCACCACCCGGCAGAACGGGGCGATCCCGGCCGCCGCGACCGCCACCGCCACGTTCACCGGCGAACTGCCCAGGATGCCGATCACCGCCAGCGCGGACAGCAGCGCCGGGAACGCCAGCAGCACGTCCACCGCCCGCATCAGCAACGCGTCCAGCCAGCCGCCCAGCAGGCCCGACACCAGCCCGACCAGCGCACCCACCACCAGCGACGTCGTCGCCGCCGCCAACGCCACCAGCACCGACATCCGGGCGCCGTGCACGACCCGGCTGAACACGTCCCGCCCCAGCTGGTCGGTGCCGAACGGGTGGGCGAAGCTCGGTGGCTCCAGCATCACCAGCGGGTCGATGCGGTCCGGCGGGGTCGAGGCGAGCAACCCCGGCACCGTCACGCACAACGCCACGAACGCCAGCACCAGCAGCGACAGCACGACACCCGGACGCATCTCAGTCCCTGATCCGGTCGGCGGTGACCCGAGGGTCGACCAGCACGTAACAGAGGTCCACCAGCAGGTTCACCACCACGTACAGCACGCCCAACAGCGCCACGACCCCTTGCAGCACCGGGATGTCGTGGTTGGTGATCGCTTGCAGCGTCAACCGCCCCAACCCCGGCCGGGCGAACACGGTCTCCGCGATCACCGCCGCCGCCAGCAGGTTCCCGACCGTCGTCCCGACCAGGGTGATCGTCGGGATCGACGCGTTGCGCAGCGCGTGCCGCAGCAGCACCCGCCACCGCCCGGCGCCCTTGGCCCGAGCGGTCACCACGAACGCCTCCGCGTCCACCGCCGCCAGGGACGTCCCGAGCACCTGCGCGATGACCCCGACGGCGGGCAGGGCCAGGGTCACCGCGGGCAGGACCAGCGCCGCGAACCCCTTGTCGCCGGTCGCCGGGAACAGCGTGAGCCGGAACGAGAACACCTCGATCAGCACCAGCGCCACCCAGTACCCCGGCGTGGACATGAACACCACCGGCACCCCGTGGCACAGCGACCGCAGCGGCCCCGTCGTCACGCGCCCCAGCACCGCGATGCCCACGCCGAACACCAGCGACAGGACCAGCGCGAACAACGCCAGCTCCGCGCTCGCGGGTGCCACCGCCGCGATCGCCGACACCACCGGTTGCCCGGTCTGCACCGACCGGCCGAGGTCCCCGCGCACCGCGTCCGCCAGGAAGCCGAAGTACTGCTCGTGCAGCGGCCGGTCCAGCCCGAGCTGGTGCCGCAGCGCCTGCTCCTGCTCGGGCGTGGGCGCGGGCCCCGCGCCGGACAGCATCGTCTGCACGGGGTCGCCCGGCACCAGCTGCATCATCACGAACGACAGCGTCAGCACCGCCAGGAGCACCGGCACCGCCGACGCGAGCCGGCGGAGCACGAACCCGGCGCGGCGCACGGTCAGCGCGACACCCAGGCCTCGTGGAACGACGGCAGGCCCTGCGGGTCGAACACGATGCCGTGCACAGCCTTGCCCACGCCCAGCAGGTAGGTCGGGTCGTAGACGGGGATCGCGGTGGCGTTCTCGATCAGCGACCGCTGCACCTTGGCGTAGTTCTCGTCGCGCACCGAGTCGTCCACGGTCGCCGCGGCGGCCGACAGCAGGCCCGGCACCTCGGGCGCGACCACCGCCGGGGCACCGCCGCGCGGCGCGGTCAGCACGGTCCGCAGCACGTCGCCGTCGGCCCGCACGAAGCTGATGTCGCCCATCTGGAGTTCACCGCGCGCGGTCTTGGCGATCGCCTCGCCCATCGCCATCGGGGCGAGCTTGACGTCCACGCCGACCGCCTTGAGCTGCTGCTGCACGACCTGGGCCAGCAGGTCTCGCTGCTCGCGGGCGGGCGTGATGAACGTCCACTCGACGCTCAGCGGCTTGCCGTTCTTGGCGCGGGTGCCGTCGTCCTGCTTCTTCCAGCCGGCCTCGTCCAGCAGCCGCTCGGCGGCGCCGGTGTCGAACTGGCTGGTGCCCAGGATGGAGGCGTAGCCGGGGGTGGCGCCGGTCAGCACGCTGGTGGCGCGGGGGTATTTGCCCTGGTAGAGGGTGTCGACCAGGGCCTCGGTGTCGATGGCCTTGGCGATCGCCTGGCGGACCTTGACGTCCGAGAGCGGCTCGCGCGCGGCGTTGAGGTTGAGCGTGTACGCGATGCCCGGCTGCGCCTTGGACAGCACCTCGAAGCCCGCGGCCTTGACGCCGTCGACCTCCTTGGGCGGGACGTTCGCCACGGCGTCGACCTGGTTGGTGCGCAGGCTGCCCATGCGCACGCCGTTCTCCGGGACGATGTTGATGACGACCTGGTCCAGGTAGGGCGCGCCCTTCTGCTGGGCGGTCTCCGGACCCCAGTTGTAGTCGGCGCGCTTGGACAGCGTGATGCCGGCCTGCGGCTGACGCTCAGCGGCGACGAAAGGACCGCTGCCGACCGGCTTGCGGCACACCGCTTCGGGGCCGGCCTCGAACGCCTTCGGGGACTGCATGCCCAGGAACGCGGTGCTGGCGGCCTGCGGGAACGACGCGTTGGGCGCCTTGAACTTCACCGTGACCGTGCGCGGGTCGGCCACCGTGGTCCCGTCGTAGCCCGCGAGCAGGCTCGCCGCGAGCAGCGACTTCGTGGCCGGGTTCACGATCCGGTCGAAGTTGGCCTTGACGGCCTCGGCGTCGAACGGGGCGCCGTCGCTGAAGGTCACGCCCGTGCGCAGGGTGAAGGTGAAGGACGTGGCGTCGGGCGCGGAGGTCCACGACTCGGCCAGCCACGGCTTGAGCTCCAGCGTCTTCGGGTCCTGCGCGACCAGCGAGTCCACCACGCCGCGGGTGACCAGCTGGGACGCGGCGGTCGGCGACTGGTGCGGGTCCAGGCAGCCCGGGTCGGCGTCGGTGGCGAACGTGAGCGTGCCACCGGACTTCGGTTGCGCCTGCGGCGCGGGCGAGTCCGAGGTGGTGGTGCTGCACCCGACCGCTGCCACGGCCAGCGCGGCCATGAGGACGGCTCGTCTTCCGGTCATCTTCTCCCCCGTTGAGGTCGCGCCAAGCCTTCCGAACCTCTCCGTCCTGAGGGGAGGGATCACCGGCTTCATCACCCGATCGGCGGTATTGCGGCGGTGACTAGGGTGCCGGGGCCAACAACGCCCGTTCCGCGTCGGTCAGCGGCGGGTCGTCGCTCGGCCGTCCGGGTGCGGCGAGGACCTTTCGGACCAGCGCGGGCCGCATGAGCCGGGACAGCGGCGCGGACAGGGTGTAGGAGTCCAGCAGGGCCGCGCTCACCTCCGGGCGGGCGGCGGCAGCCGCGCCGACCCGGTCGGCGTACCAGCCGGCGATCCGGTCGGGCAGGCGGCGCGGTGGCGCGAAGGTCCGCTCGTAGCGGGTGTCCTGGCCGACGGCGAGCGCCCAGGCGTCGGCGGTGGTCCGGGCGACGGATTTCCGGACCGCGGGGGCCAGTTTCGGGCCCAGGCCGTGCCGCCGCAGCCCGTCGCGGAGGGCGAGGGCGTCCAGGGCGGCGACCGTCATGCCGTGGCCGTACAGCGGGTTGTAGGTCGCGACCGCGTCGCCGACCGCCACGAACCCCGCGACCGCCGGGAACCGGCGCAACCGGCCGGGCGGGGCGCCGTAGGCCCGGATCGAGCCGACGATCTCGGCGGTGGCGACGACCTCGGCGACCAGCGGGTGCCGCAGACCCTTGGCGTAGGCGAGGAAACCGGCCTCGTCGGTCGGCGGCACGTGCCCGCGCAGCCCGGCGAGGCTGACGATCCACCGCCCGTCCTCGACCGGCAGCACCACGCCGCCGTGGCCGTCGTGCGGCGGTCCGGGCTGCACGCACACCGCCGGGAACGCCTCGGCGAACCGCTCGGCGGGCCGGCACAGCGCGGTGGCGTACCGGATGCCGGGGTCCACCACGACGTCCCGCACGGGCTTGCGCAACCACTTGTCCGCCTTGGAGGAGGCCCCGGTGGCGTCCACGACGAGGTCGGCGGCCAGTTCGTGCTCCACGCCGTCCGCCCGCGACCGCACCACGGCCCCGGTGACCCGGTCGGCGTCGCCCAGCAGGCCGACCGCCTCGTGCTCCTCCAGCACCTCCACGCCCGCGACCAGGTCCCGCAGCACCGATTCCAGCACCGGCCGGCGGCAGCTGAGCAGGTACTGGCCGTGCGCGAACCGGGGCATCCACCCGAACGGCGTGAAGGTCAGGATGTCCTGCGGCATCCCCACCCGGCGCGCGCCCGCCCCGGCCAGGGCGGCGTCGAAACCGGGCAGCAGGGCCTCCATCGCCCGCGCTCCCCGGGCCAGCAACAGGTGCGCGTGCCGGCCCTGCGGCACACCGCGCCGGGGCCGGTCCCCGTCGAACCGGTCGCGCTCCACGACGGTCACGGTGTCCACCGCGCCCGACAGCGCGGCGGCGGCCAGGAACCCGGCCACCCCGCCCCCGAGCACCACCGCGTGCGTGCCCATCAGAACTTCCGCCACGGGTTGAGCCCCTCGGCGCGGAACCGCCGGTAGAGCAGGACCGCGTACACCACGTCCAGCACGACCTCCGCGACGATCATCTGGTGCAGCAGCCACCGGTTCGGGTACCAGGCGATGAGCCCGACCGCGCCGGACACGTCGATGACGGTCTTCAGCAGCGCGATGTACATCGTCTGCCCGACCGTCGATCCCCGGGTCCGCAGCATCTGGATGAACAACGCTTCCATCAGCACCACCACGAACACCGTGGTGTAAGCGCCGACCCGGTCGTCGAACTCGCGTGTCGCCAAGACCATGAACGACAAGGCGAACAACGACCACCCGGCGACCATCCAGGCGAACCCGGCGCGGGACATGCCCGGGAAGTCCTGCCGGCCCCACCGCAACGCCTGCCACAGCAGCACCAGGTTGAGCGGCAGCCAGAAGTACAGGATGACCCGCATCTCCGGGTAGACCGGGTAGATGAACGCGTAGGTGAGTTCCCAGGACACGTTGGCGCACGCGGCGAACACAGGCAGCGTGGACCGCTTGTCCAGGAACCCGCGCCGGATCGCCAGCAGGTAGATGGCGAACGTGCACACGCCCACGATGGCGAACGCGATGCCGGGCACCGCCTCCGGCACGGGAGCCTGCGGGTCGAGCACCGGTGGCGTCACGCGGCACCCACCGCGCCCGCACGGCCGCGCTTGACCGCGTCCGCCACCTGCACGCCCACGGCGGGCGTCAGGTACAGCGCGAACAGCACCGCACAGGCCACCACCGATGCGGTCAACCCCTCGTCGCCAAGAGCCGCGACGGTGAACCCGAGCACCGCCACCACCCCGGTCGCGGCGGCGTGCGCCGTGGCCAGGTGGGCGGTGGAGGTGGCCTGCTCGGGCGCGTCCGGCGACGGCGGTTCGCGCAACAGCCTGCGGCTCAACAGGACCGCGCCGGGCGCGGTGAGCAGCAGACCGACCCCGACCACGACCGGCAGCACCCCGGCGACCGTGGTCACCAGGACGATCGCGTAAGCCGCCACCTGGAGACCGGTGAACAGCACCGCGGCCTTCCGCGCGCCCAGCGTGTTGGGCAGGGTGTGCTTGCCGACGACCAGGTCCGAGTCGCGGTCCACGAAGTTCATCACCATCATCCGCGCGGTCATCACCAGCAGCAGCGGCACGCACACCGCGACCAACTCGGCCGGGAACTGCCCGGTCAGGGAGTACACGGTGAGGAACGGGCAGAACAGGGTCAGCGACGCCGCCGTGGTGACCTCGCCGACCCCGCGGTAGTTCAGCCGCACCGGCGGCGCGGTGTAGAACCAGGCCAGCGCGATCGCCGCCAGCGCGATGAGCCGCTGCGGGTAGCTGGGCATCAGCACGGTCAGCGTCAGCACCACGAACAGCAGCACGAACGCCGCCGCCAGGCTCACCTCGGGCCGCAGCGCGCCCTTCACCAGCACCTGGCTGCCGCCGGTCCACCGGTTGGGCGCGGTGTGGGCGCTGTCGGCGGCCAGGTCGAAGTACTCGTTGCAGTAGTGGGTCATCAGGTGCGTGAGCACGACCGTCGACTGCACCAGCAGCCACGTGCCCAGCGCGAACGAGTGTCCACTGTAGACGGAGACGGCGACGCCGAGGGTCACCGTCAGCTGGCTCTCCACCAGGAAGCGGAGCCGGCTCAGCCGGATGAACGCGGCGAATCGCCCACCCACGGCCGGCTACCGGTTCCGCCAGGGCACGCCCGGTGTGTACAGCCGCGCGTCGGTGTGCTGCTCGAACGGCGCACCCGGCGGCAGGTTGATCAGCTCCATCTGCATGCCCCACGGCGTGGTGAAGTACACCCACCGGTCGCCCGTGATGGGGCCTTCCTCGATGGTCTCCGGCTCGCCGAGGATCGTGACGCCGGGCTGGTCGCGCAGGTAGGCCACGGCCGCGTCCACGTCGTCGACGTGGACGGCCAGGTGGTGGCCGCCCCAGTCGCTGTTGCGGGGCAGCTCGCGGCGCTGGTCCGGCGCGGTGTACTCGAACAGCTCCAGGTTCGTCACCGGGCCGAGTCGCAGCATCGCGATGTTCGTGGAGGCCTTGGCGTCCACGCCCAGCTTGCGCGTCATCCAGTCGCCGTCCGGGTCCTCCACCGGGCCCAGCTCGTAGACCAGTTCCGCGCCGATGACGTCGACGAAGAACCGCACCGCCTGGTCGAGGTCGGGCACCGTGTACGCGACGTGGTGCACGGCCCGCGCGCCCGGAATCGCCATTCTCAGATCCTTCCCGCGTAGGCCTGGTTGGGGATCGCGCCCATCAGCGCCAGGCCGCCGTCGATGTGCAGCGTGCTGCCGGTGATGTAGGCCGCCGCGTCGCTCGCCAGGTGGGCGATCAGCGCGGCCACCTCCTCGGCGCGGCCGGGTCGGCCCACCGGGATCATCGGCCGGTCGATGGCGGCGGCGTCGACGTGCTCGGGGACGCCGTTCATCGGGGTGGCGGTCTCGCCGGGGGCGACCGCGTTGACGGTGATGCCGTGCTCGGCCAGTTCCAGCGCCATCACCCGGGTCAGCATCAGCAGGCCGCCCTTGGCGGCGCAGTAGGCCGAGCCGCCGTCGATGGGGATCAGCTCGTGCACCGAGGTGACGTTGACGATCCGGCCGCCGGCGCCCTGCTCGACCATGCGGCGGGCGACGGCCTGGGCGCACGCGAACGGGCCGGTGAGGTCGACCGCGAGCAGCCGCTGCCAGTCGGCGAGGGACTCGTCGAGGAACTTGCCGCGGTGGTTGACGCCCGCGTTGTTGACGAACACGTCCACGCCACCGAGGTCGGTCACGGCCCGGTCGATCGCCCGGGCGGCGTCCTCGGGGTCGGCGTGGTCGAGGCGGAAGGTGACGGCCTTGCCGCCTTCCTCCTCCACCAGGGCCTTGGTCTGATTGGCACCGTCCACATCGGACCGGTAGCCGATGGCGACGTCGTGGTCGTGCCGGGCCAGCAGGACCGCCGTCGCCCTCCCGATCCCGGAGCTGCCCCCGGTCACCACCGCCCTGCGTCTGGCCATCAACCCGCACCGCCTTCGACTTCGTAACCCGCCTGGTCGAGACTGCCCGCGCCGAGGTAGCCGTAGAGCGCGGTGGTGACGGTGCCCGGGTCGGTGCGGAAGCCGTGCGGCTCGCCGGCGGGCACGTGGACGAGGTCGCCGGGGTCCAGGCGGATCGGCCCGTCCGGCGCGTGGTGGTACCCGCCGCCGCGCAGGACGAGGAAGAACTCGTCGGCGTGCGGGTGGCGGTGCGGTTCGTGGTGGCCGCCGGGGGCGAACGTGGAGGTGGCGACGACGAGCCCGCGGGTGCCCAGGGTGCCCGTGGTCGCGAGCCAGCGCACACCCATGTCGGTGAACCCGCCGGCGCTGTCGAGGAACTCGTCCGTGTTCGCGCCGGCCGGGGCGAAGCGCCAGGTCCGGGGGTGCTCGGGGGCGGGGTGGCGGGAGGTGAGCACCAGGTAGCGGGCGTCACCGGTGAGCTTGGCCGGCCCGACCACGCCGTCCCCGACACCGAGCCCGTCCGCGAGCCCGTCCGCGACGCCGTTCGCGGACCCTGCGATCACCAGGATTGCGGTTTCGTGCTCGCCGCCGATCTCGACGTCCCCCTGGTGGACCGCGAGCGTGCCCAGGGCGGTCTCCGCGACCACACCGTCCACTTCGGACGTTCTCGCCGCGGCGGTCACCAGTCCGCTCCGATGATCACCTTGGGCGGACCGGACCGGCCGTGTTCCAGCAGCTCGAACGCCCGCTCCGGGGTGCGGGCGGGCACCACCGCGGCGACCAGTCGAGCGCCGTCGAGCGTGCCGTCGGCGAACATCCGGACCGTCTCGGCGTAGTGGTCGATGCCGTGTTGAACGCCCAGGACGGTGATCCCGCGCAACGCGAGGTCGCCGGGCACCAGCCCTTCCTCGGGCTCGTTCGACACGCCCACCAGCGCGATCCGCCCGCCCCGCTCGACCAGCCGCACGGCCGTGCCGAACGCGCCCGCGCCACCGGAGGCCTCCACCACCAGGGAGTGCTCGCCGGCCGGCGCGTCGAGGACGAGGTGCGCGGGGACCCCGGCCAGCGCCAGGCCCGCCGGGTCGACGCCGACCGCGATGACGTGCTGAGCCCACTTGGTCGCCAGTTGCACGGACAGCAGCCCGATGGTGCCGGTGCCGACGACGGCGACCCGGTCGTCCGGACGCACCCGCGCCCGCCGGAACGCCTCGACCACCGTCACCGCGGGCTCGACGAACACCGCCCACGGCACGGCCAGGGACTCCGGCAAGGCGGTGAGGGCGTGCGCGGGCATCCGGATGTACTTCGCCGCCGCGCCCTGCTGGTCGTACAGGCCCACCTCGGTCATGCGCGTGCACTGCTGGCGCGCGCCGCCCAGGCACCGGGCGCATTCGCCGCAGGTGATCATGGTGTGCCCGACCACGGGGTCGCCGGGCGCGAAGCCGGGGGCGTCGTCGGCGGCGACCACCTCGCCCCACCACTCGTGGCCGAAGACGTGCGGGTAGCGGGCGCGGCCGTCGCGCAGGTAGGAGGCGGTGCCGTGGAACAGCTCCAGGTCCGTGCCGCACAGCCCGAGGTAGTGGGTGCGGACCAGGACGTGGCCGGACCGGCGCTCGGGCACCGGCACCGCGGCCACCTCGACCCGCTTCGGCCCGGTGATCACCGCGGCCGGCATGGTCCCGGTCGGCCAGGTGCCGACGAGCCGGCGCGTGTGCTGGGGGGCGCTCACGACACCACCGGCGAACGCGGCGGCAACGCACCCGACACGGCTGCGGGCAGCACCGCGACCCACAGGAACTCCAACCCTTCGGGACCGGCGACCAGACGCGCACCCCCGGCCGGCACGAGCACGACATCACCAACGCCGACCGCACGCGAGCCGGCGCGACCGGCGGTGTTCGCGGGCTCGGTTGGAAGGGCGTGGGTAGAGGGTGCGTGGTCGGTGAAGGTGCCGGAGCCGTGCAGGACCAGCCAGGCCGACTCGACGCCGTCCGTGCCCGGCGGTGCGAAGGCCGCGCCCGCCGGCAGCCGCACGTGGTCCACCGACTCGGTCTCGGAGTGCAGCATCCCGCGCCGCACCAGGCAGCGCCACGCCACCGACCCGCCGCCGCCCAGGGTCCGGGACGGCGCGGCGGGCGGGGTGACGATCACGACCCACCCCTGTCCGGGACGTCCAGCTGCACCAGGAAGTACTCCAGGCCCTCCGCGCCGGCCGCCACCGTCAGCACCGTGCCCAGCGGCGCGGTCACCGAGACGCCCTCGCGCAACGGCACCTCCGTCGCCTCCGTCACCGCGGTACCGTCGCCGGCCAGCACGAAGAAGCTGAACTCGACCCCGTCCGCGCGCAGCTCGACCGACTCGCCCGCGTCCAGCCGCACCCGCCGGATCGCGCTCAGCGGACCGGTCAGCACCGCCCGGGGGTCGATCTCGCCCGGCTCGCCCAGGTGGAACACGCCCGCGCTCACGACGCCTCCCCGCGCGGCCCCGGCACCCCGGCCACGTTCGCGCTCACGACGCCTCCCCGCGCAGCACCGCCGCCGTGCGCGGCCCCAGCACCTCGACCACCAGCCACGTCACGCCCTCGTCGGCCGAGGCGCGCAGGCCGTGCGTGGTGCCCAGCCCGGTCAGCACGACGTCGCCGGGACCGACCTCGGTGGCCACGCCGTCCAGCAGGATCTCGCCGCGCCCGGAGAGGATGAAGTAGACCTCCTCGGTCCGGCTGTGCCGGTGTTCGCCGCTCACGCCGCCGGGCGGGATGCGCGCCCACTCGACGGCCTCCCAGTCGCCGCTCAGCCACGTCCGCCGGGCGAAGCACTTCCACTCCGACGCGCCCGCCGCGCCGTGCACGTCCTGGACGGCCGACGCCGCCGACGTGTCGCCGACGACCAGTGCACCGGTCACCGCAGTTCCCCGAGTTCCTTGGCGGCCACGGCCAGCTCCCCTTCCGTCACGTCGTCGCAGAACACCGCGGACCCGATGCCGGTGGGCAGCGGCAGGCGCTGGCGGCCACCCCGGTGGCGCGTCGTCGCCGCGAGACCTTCCCGCAACAGTGCGGGCCCGAGGAGTTCATGCGAGACGGGTAGACCGGTGGCGCGCAGGACGTCCAGTATTCGGTCGCGGTCGGCCGGCTCGAGCAGCCCGCGCCGGGACGCCACGACCGTGAACAATGCCATGTCCACGGCCACCGCCTCGCCGTGCAGCAATTCCGGGAGGGCTTTCATCTCCAGCACCGGGCTGATCGAGTGACCGAAATCCACGAGCCGGTCCAGGCGGTGCTCCCACAGATTGTCCGCCAACTCGCAGAGCATTCCGTCCACCGCCCGGTCGAGCACCTCGACGCCGCCGGTGCGGAACCGATCGCGGACCAGCTCGGCGCCGTCCCGGGCAATCAGCTCGAACAGTTCGGCGTCGCGGACCAGCGCGATCTTCAGCACCTCGGCGAGGCCGTTGACCAGGTGCCGGGAGTCCAGGGTGGCCAGCAGGGTGCGGTCGAGCAGGGCGGCCACCGGCGGGTGGTAGGCGCCGAACAGGTTCTTGTGGTCGCCGTGGTTGACGCCGGTCTTCGCGCCGACGCCCGCGTCCACCAGGCCGACCAGGGTCGTGGGCACGCGGATGTAGGGCGTGCCGCGCCGGTACAGGCTCGCCACGACGCCCACCACGTCGAGCAGGACGCCGCCACCGATGGCGATGATCGGCTGGTGACGATCGATTCCGAAAGCGCCGACGGCGTCCGCGACCGCGCCGACGGTGGCCATCGTCTTCCGCTCCTCGGACACCGGCAGGACCATCGGCTCGTCGGTGATGCCGTGGTGGTCCAGGTAGGCCCGGATGCGGCGGCCGTGCAGGCGGTCGACGTTCGCGTCGACCACGACGAACCGGCGGCTGGTCACGGGGTAGGCGGCGAGGGACACGTCGGCCAGCGCGGTGTTCGCGGGGTCGAAGACGTCGTCGACGACCACGACGTCGTATCGCGCCGCGGTCTCGGCGGAAATTGTCCACCCGGGAAGACCACGCCCGTGGTTCACACGCAAGCCGCGGCCCCCCATGAGTGGTCGCACCGGTCCATCCCTGTTTGCGTCGCCGAGTGTAGCCGGCGCGGTTACCCGGCAATACGTCCGAAAGGGTGGCGGGGACCGGAATGCCGCTCACGAAGCGTCCTCGGACTCGGCGCTGGCGTTGCGCCGGACGATACGGAAACGCTGTTTCCTGGAATATTCCACGAACCCGCCGAAAGCGGTTGCCCGTTATTCGCCGAACAATTCTGCCGATTCCCGACGACCCCGGAAAGCACCCCTTGCCGGCACCCGGCGGCGGGTGGGGCGCGAGGGGGCCGCGGGGACCGTCCGCGCACCCCACGGCGGCGCGGGGGCGCGTTCAGCGACTTGTAAGTGGCCGGTGCGAAGCTGACAGCGCGAGAAGTCCGAGAGGACTTCGAAAGGCCGGGCCAGACGTCGCCAGGAGGCACGCCGCCACCCGGAAAGATCCGTCCAGGGGGCTTGTGGAGGACGGATTTTTCTCGGCGTGCATCCCGGGCGATGGCGGTCGCAGCAGGGGGGCGCCTCCGGTCGTGAGACCGGGAGAACAGGCGCAGGAGCTGCGACCGCCGGGCCCGCCTCGCACACTCTTCGTCACCGTGATGCCGTATGCGTTCGCTCGTTCAGCCTAGTCACGGGCGTCTCAATTGGGCTCGTTCGTCACTGTGCGTGCCACTCTGAACGACTGTCACCCCAACGGGTGGGAGGTCCGGACCACGTCTGCGGGGAGCCGTCGTAGCGCACGGGCGGCAGAGAGTGACGAAGTTCACCATAGGGACTCTCGATCGTGGCCACCCACTCATTCGCGGAGTAGATCCCTCCGCCCCGCTCGCCCGGCTCCAGGTCGTGCAGGAGCCAGGACGCCGTGCCGGCCAGCGAGAGCCGGACGTGCCGGCCACCCCCGTCGGCGAGCGACCGCAGGACGGCGGCGGCGAGCAGGTAGCCGGTGCCGTGGTCCAGCGCCTGCGCCGGGAGCACACCGGGCCGTTCCCCGTCCTCCGACTCGACGGCCGCGATCCCGCTGCCGGCCTGCACCAGGCTGTCGAACCCGCGCCGGCCGGCCCACGGCCCGCTCCAGCCCCAGGCGTTGAGCTGGGCCACGACCAGGCCGGGCCGGCGCTCCAGCAACGCCTCCGGAGCGAGCCCGAACCGGTCCAACGCGCCCGGCCGGTAGCCGGTGACCACCACGTCCGCGTGCTCCAGCAGGTCGTCCAGCCCGTCGACGGCCAGGTCCCGCAGCGCCGAGCGCTTGCCGAACCCGGTGTCGCGCAGGTCGTCCTCGGCCAGGTCCGGCGAGTCGATCCGCAGCACGTCCGCGCCCAGCAGGCCCAGCGTGCGCGTGGCCACCGGCCCGGCGATGACCCGGGTCAGGTCCAGGACGCGCACCCCTTCGGCCGGCAGGTCGGCGGATCCCAGGCTGTGGGTCCGGGTCCCCGTGTCGCGAACCTCCACCAACGGCAACGGCTCCAACGGCTCGCCCACCACCGCGACCGCGAGTCCACCCGCCGCGTACACGACCTCTTGGACCACCTCGGCGGGCCGTGCGGCGATCTCGGCCTCCACCTCCCGGTCGTCGCTCACGCCGAGCGCGCGCAGGAGGCGTTCGCGGTGGTGCGGGTAGTTGGCGTGCGTGCGCACCCAGCCGTCGGCCGCGCGCCAGAAACGGGACAGGGGCGCGAAGACGGTCGGCTCCCGACCGTCGACCCGGACGTGCCGCTCGCTGACGAACGCCGTGGCGACCGCGCCTTCGTGGACCCGCACACGGGGCCGGGGACGCCCGTTCCGGTGGGCCAACAGCTCCGCGGCGGCCAACGAGCAGACCCCGACCGTCGCCCGAGCCAGCTCCCGCACGGGCAGTCGAGCCGGCAAGACCCCGTCCACGTGCTCGTACTCGACGGCGGCGGCGTCCTCGCCCCGCCCGCCGAGCCGGGTCCACGCGTGCTCCGTCGCAGCGTCCACCCGATCATCGTGCGGCACCCGGGGCAGGGCGGTCGCTGAGAGTTTCCCCACGGGCGTGCGGGCAACCCTGCCGGCATGGAGAAGGACGTGCCCCCGGTGCGGACACCGGAAGAGGACCAACGCCTAGAGGACAACCAACGCCTGATCGACGACGCCAAGTCCACCGCCGCCGACCTGCGCAAAACCACCCCCGACCCCTTCCCGGACTCCACCCCGCCCCCGGACGAGGGCACACCCGGCAGCTGACGGGGGGTGGCGGTGGCCGCCACCCCCCGGGCTCGGGGTCAGGGTTCGGGGACCACTCGGGCCAGGGCACCAACCTCCAGGGCCACCCACAGCGCGCCGTCCGGGCCGAGGGTGATGCCGTGCGGTTCGGAGCGCGGGGTGGGCAGGTCGTGCAGGGCCACCGTCCCGTCCGGCGCGAGCCGCCCCACCCGGTTACCGCCCCACTCCGTGAACCACAGCGCACCGTCCGGCCCCGCCGTGATCGCGTGCGGCCGGCCGAGCGGGTCGGGTAGCGGGAACTCGTCCACCACGCCGTCCACGTCGATCCGGCCCACCCGGCCGGCGGTGATCTCGACGAACCACAGCCGACCGTCCCCACCCACCGCCAGGCCGACCGGGCCGGCGCCATCGGTGGGCAGAGGGTGGACGGTGACCTCGCCGGTCACGGTGATGCGACCGATGGCATCGGCCTGGTTGAGGGTGAACCACAGCGCGCCGTCCGCGCCGGCGACGATCGCCGACGGCAGGCCGCCCGAGGTCGGCAGCGCGAACTCCGTCACCGCCCCGTCCACGGAGATCCGGCCGATCCGGTCCGCGGTCGACTCGGTGAACCACAGCGCGCCGTCCGGGCCGGCCGTGATGCCGAACGGCCCGCACTCGGCCAGCGGGAACTCCGTCACCGCCCCGGTCACCGAGATCCGCCCTATCCGGTGGGCCTTGTACTCGGTGAACCACAGGGCGCCGTCCGGCCCGGTGGTGATCACGGTCGGCCCGCAGTCCGGGTCGAGCGCGTGGTTCACCGGCGCACCACCGGGTTCCAGCCGGCCTATGTGTCCACTGTGGACGAGCGTGTACCACAGCGCACCGTCGGGCCCGGTGGTGATGGCGTAGGGACCGCCACCGGGCACGACGTGCTCCTCGATCGTCAGGTGAGTCATGCAGGGTGCTCCCCGTCGTCGGTCAAGCAGGGTCGAGCTGGGCCGTGCAGGGTCGTCGAGCAAGTCGAGCAAGTCGAGCAAGTCGAGCGGGTCCAGCGGGTCCAGCAGCAGGCTGGAGCGGGTGGTGCGGCGAGGTCACGCGATGAGGTCGGCGAGGATCCGGGTGCGGGTGCCCTGGCGGAGCTTGCCCATGCCCTTGGCCTCGATCTGGCGGATGCGCTCGCGGGTCAACCCGTACCGGCGACCGATCTCGTCCAGGCTCATCGGTGTGTCGTCGGACAAGCCGTACCGCAGCGAGATCACCTCCGCCTCGCGTTCGGTCAACGTCTTGAGCACGGTGTCGATCGCCGGCCGCACGGACGCCGCCGCGACCGCCGCGCCGGGGTCGGGCGCGTCGTCGGGCACCAGGTCGCCCAACTCGGCGGCGCCGTCGTCACCGAGCCGCACGTGCAGGGAGACCGGGTCGCGGGCGTGCCGCAGGGCCAGCACGACCTTGTCCACGGGTACCCCCACTTCGGCGGCCAACTCCTCGGGCGTGCGCTGCCCGTCGCCCGCCGCCAACGCCTTCTTGACCCGGTAGAGGACATCGGCCATGTGCGCGGGCAGCCGGATCGTGCGGCTCTGGTCGGCGTGCGCGCGACTCACGGCCTGCTTGATCCACCACGTCGCGTACGTGGAGAACTTCAGGCCGCGCCGGTGGTCGAATTTGTCCACAGCGTGCATCATGCCGATCGTCCCCTCCTGCACCAGGTCCGCCAGCGGCATGCCTTCGCTCGTGGCGTAGCGGCGGGCAATCGACACGACCAGCCGCAGGTTGGCCCGGACCATGTGGTCCTTGGCCCGCCGGCCGTCCCGGACCAGCCACTCCAGGTCCGCCCGCTCCCGCGCGGTGAGCGCGTCGCGGTCCTGGTCGAGCCGTTCCCGCGCGAGAACACCGGCCTCGATGCGTTCCCCCAGTGCGACCTCCTGCTCGGCGGTCAACAACGGCGTGCGGCCGATCTGGCCGAGGAAGTCCCTCACACGACCCCTTCCGTAGTGTCTCGACACAAAGTTAGGTCGAACCTAAGGATATGTCAACACCAAGTTTGGCTCCGACCTATGTATAGTGCTCGCATGACCTCGTCGCCGCCGGGCCTGCGCGCCCGCAAGAAGCAGCAGACCAGGGAGAACATCTCCCACCAGGCCACCCGCCTGTTCCTGGAGCGCGGTTTCGACAAGGTGACGATCGCCGACGTGGCGGAGGCCGCCGAGGTCGCCAAGATGACCGTCACCAACTACTTCCCGCGCAAGGAGGACCTGGCCCTCGACCTGGGCGAGGTGTTCGTCGACATGCCCGCCCGGACCGTCCGCGAGCGCGCGCCCGGCGAATCCGCGCTGGGCGCGCTGCACCGCGCGTACGCGGAGGCCGTCGCCCGGCAGGACCCGCTGATCGGCTTCTCCGGCCCCGAGTTCGCCCGGATGATCGCCGACAGCCAGGCCCTGGTCTCCCGGCTGCGCGAGTTCCACGACGACCGCGAGACGGCCCTCGCCGAGACCCTCGCGATGGAGACCGGTGCCCGCCCGGACGACCTGCGCCCCCGCGTGGCCGCCGCCCTGCTGGCGAGCGTCCACCGCCTGCTCTTCGACGAGACCCTGCGCCGGACCGTGGCGGGCGAGCCGAACGACGAGATCGCCACCGCCCTCGCCGCCCACGTGGACACCGCTTTCGGCGCCCTGGAACCGTCCCTGGGCACGTACGCGGTCCGGGCGAACCCCGATCACCGGCGGCTATAGTGGCCGCGGTCGAGCCCGGGTGGAACGGAGAGCCGATGACGGCGACGGGTGGCGAAGCCGTGGACCAGGTGCCGCCGCACCGCCTCAACACCGCCGACCAGGTGGCCGCCGTGCTGCGCAAGCGGATCACCGACGGCCTGCTCGAACCCGGGCGCCAGCTCCGCGAGGAACAGCTCTCCACCGCCCTGGGCATCTCCCGCAACACCATCCGCGAGGCGTTCCGGGTCCTCCTGCACGACGAGCTGATCGTCCGCGAGCCCTACCGCGGCGTGTTCGTCCGAGTCGTCACCGCCGAAGACGTCGAGGACGTCTTCCGCACCCGCAAACTCCTCGAACCCCTAGGCCTGGACGCCCTGGTCGCCGACCCGTCCGCCGCCGCCCGCCTGATCGAGATCGCCGACACCGCCGACACCGCCGCGCAAGCCGGGGACTGGCGCGCTGTCGGCACCGCGAACCTCGACCTGCACCGGGCACTGGTCGAACCGTGCCGCAGCCGGCGCCTGGACCGGCTGTTCACGCAACTGCTCGCCGAACTGCGACTGGCGTTCCTGCTCGCCGACGACCCCCAACCCCTGCACGAGCCCTACCTGGCGTGGAACCGGAGGATCGCCGAGCTCGTCGTGGCCGGCGACGCCGAAGCCGCCCGCCGCGAACTACTGCGCTACCTCGACGACGCCGAACGCCGCATCACCGCCGCGGTCAGGGCGAAGAGCTAGGCGAGTAATGCGTAACGCGGTCACTGGTAGTGGGCGCTGAGGGATAAGCGGTCGAGGTGCTTTTCCGCCGAAGGCGTTACGCCCGAAGGGCGGGGGCTCTTGCGTTCCGCCAAGCGGCAGCGACCACGGGAAGGGCCTCGGTTTCTTTCCCCGT